>JAEUOD010000124.1 GCA_016791065.1 Dechloromonas sp.
ATGACCCAGGAGGCGGCGAGCTTGCCACGCCGCCTCCCACAAATTACAGGCAAGGAGGAGACAATGGTCGCCCAAAAGGTGGCCTCCCGTGTGGTCGCACCAGACTGCATGCCAACAACGGTCGGCACGCTTGGCGTGTCGGCCGTTGTCCTTTTCGGGAGCGGATTGTGAAAAGAGCCAGCCCGCTACGTCAGCGGCTTGCGGCCATCGGGCTGCTGGGCGTGCCTCTGCTGACCTATCCTTTGCTCAGTCTGCCGAGCGGTAGCCTGGGTGGGATGCCGGCCAGCTACGTCTATTTATTTGGCGTCTGGGCCTGTCTTATTGCTCTTGTCGCCCGTGTAGCGGAACGTAAGGGGAAATAATTGCTCTCCGGCTGGTTCGTCGCTCTCTTGTCTTCGGCCTATCTGGGATTGCTCTTCGCAGTCGCCCGTTTTGGCGATGCGCGTGCCGATGCCGGTAAATCAATCATCTTGGCCAACGTCTATGCGCTCTCGCTAGCCGTCTACTGCACTTCCTGGACCTTTTTCGGCAGCGTCGGCCGCGCTACCTCCGGTGGCTTATCGTTTCTTACGATCTATCTCGGTCCAACCCTGATGCTGATGTTCGTCGGCGTCATCATCAAGATGCTGCGCATCAGCAAGACTTACCGCATCACCTCGATCGCGGACTTCATCGCTTCGCGCTATGGCAAGAGCCAGTTACTTGCCGGTCTGGTGACGGTGATTGCCGTCATCGGTGTCGTTCCTTACATCGCGCTCCAGCTCAAGGCGGTCGCGGCCAGCCTCAGTATCCTCTTTCAACATACCGGGCCAAGCCTGCGGCCATGGTGGCAGGATTCCACCCTGTTGATCGCCATCGTGCTGGCGCTGTTCACCATTCTCTTCGGTACCCGGCATCTCGATGCCACCGAGCGGCACGAGGGCATGGTCGCCGCGGTGGCCTTCGAGTCGGTGATCAAGTTGATTGCTTTTATCGCCGTCGGCCTGTTCGTCACTTTCGGCATGTTCGGCGGCTTCTCCGATCTCTTTACGCGTGCTGCCGCCAGTCCGGAACTCGCCCGTCTGTTGCAGCTTGATGCCAGCCGGGCCGGTACCTGGACGGCCATGGTCATTCTTTCCGGGCTGGCCATCATCTTCCTGCCCCGGCAGTTCCAGATCATCGTCGTCGAGAACGTGGACGAGTCGCATCTGCGCCGCGCTGTCTGGCTGTTCCCGCTCTACCTCCTGCTCATCAACATCTTCGTCCTGCCCATCGCCCTGGGTGGGCTGCTGCATTTCCAGGGGCAGTCGTTCAACGCCGATACCTTCGTGCTCACGCTGCCCATGGCGCATGGTGCGGAGGCACTGGCGCTGCTGGTTTTCATTGGCGGGTTGTCGGCTGCTACCGGCATGGTCATCGTCGAGACCATCGCCTTGTCTACGATGGTCTGCAACGATCTGGTCATGCCCTGGCTACTGCGTTCAAGCTGGCTGCAACTGGGCCGGCGTGCCGACCTTTCGGGCTTGCTGATCGGCATCCGGCGTATTGCCATCGCCCTGATCCTGCTCCTCGGCTATCTCTATTTCCGCGCTGCCGGGGAAGCCTACGCTCTGGTCGGCATCGGTCTCATCTCCTTTGCCGCCGTCGCCCAGTTCGCTCCGGCCATGTTCGGCGGCATGTACTGGAAGCAGGGCACGCGGGCTGGTGCCGTCGCCGGCTTGCTGGCCGGTTTCGGCGTCTGGCTGTACACCCTGCTGCTGCCCTCGTTCGCTAAGTCGGGCTGGATCGGTACCGATTTCGTCGAGCATGGCCTGTTCGGTATCGGTTGGCTCAAGGCGCAGGCCCTGTTCGGCCTGGGCGGGCTGGACGAAATTTCGCATTGCCTCTGGTGGAGCCTGCTGGCCAATCTGGGCTTTTACGTCGCGGTCTCGCTCAATTCGACGCCCGATGCCGTCGAGGTCGGGCAGGCCGAACGCTTCGTCGATATCTTCCGTCACGCCCAGCGCGATACCAGCCAACGCCTCTGGCGCGGCAAGGCCTCGGTCGATGCGCTGGTCGATTTGCTCGAACGTTTTCTCGGACCCGCCCGGGCACGCCAGCAACTCGGCAGCTATGCCCTCTCGCGCGGGGCGGCCGATTGGCGAACCTTGCCAGCTGATGCCGATTTCGTGCATTTTGCCGAAGCCGAACTGGCCGGTGCCATCGGTTCGGCCAGTGCCCGGGTCATGGTTGCCTCGGTGGCGCAGGAGGAGGACCTCGGTCTTGAAGAAGTGCTCGACATTCTCGACGAGGCGACCCAGGTGCGTGCCTACAGTCGCGAACTGGAGGCCAAGCAACAGGAACTGGAGGCCGCCACTGCCGAGTTGCGCGAGGCGAATGAGCGGCTGCGCGAACTGGATCGCATGAAGGACGATTTCATCTCCACGGTCACGCACGAACTTCGCACGCCGCTGACCTCGATTCGGGCGCTCTCCGAAATGCTGCATGAGGACCCGCGCCTGGAACTGAGCGACCGCAAGCGCTTCCTCGGCATCATCGTCAATGAGGCCGAGCGCCTGACCCGCCTGATCAACCAGATTCTCGACATGGCCAAGCTGGAGTCCGGCCGGGCGGAATGGACGACCGGTGAGGTCGATATCGGCGAAGTGGCGCGCGAAACGATGGATTCGCTTTGTCAGCTGTTCCGTGAAAAGGATGTCGCGCTGGAAGGCGATATCCCGCCCCAAGGCCCGGTCGTGCTGGCCGACCGCGACCGTCTGACTCAGGTCATGATCAACTTGCTGTCGAACGCGGTGAAGTTCGTTCCCGGCGGCAGCGGTCGCGTCGCGGTGAAGGTGGCGGAGGAGGGTGGCTTCGTGCGTGTGATGGTTTCCGACAACGGCCCGGGGCTGACCGCCGAGGAGTGCCATGTCATCTTCGAGAAGTTCCGCCAGGGCGGCAACACGATGACCGACAAACCGCAGGGAACCGGACTGGGTCTGCCGATTAGCCGGCAGATCGTGGAATATTTTGGTGGTAATCTCTGGGTTGAGAGCCAGCCCGGGGAGGGTGCGAATTTCATCTTCACGGTGCCCTTGCCGGCACCGGAAAAAGAACAACGGAGACGAAGGTCTGGCCCACAAGATTCTGATCGTCGATGACGAGCCCAACATCGTCATTTCCCTCGAATTCCTCATGAAGAAGGAGGGCTTCGAGGTCGCCGTCGCCAACGATGGCGAGGAGGCACTGGCCAAGGTCGCCAGTTTCAATCCGGATCTCATGCTGCTTGACGTCATGATGCCCAAGAAATCGGGCTTCGAAGTCTGTGAAGCACTGCGCACCGATACCTCGCGGGCCGGGCTGCTGATCGTCATGCTGACGGCCAAGGGGCGCGATACCGAGGTGGCGAAGGGGCTGGCGATCGGCGCCGACGCCTACGTGACCAAGCCGTTCTCGACCAAGGATCTGGTGGCGCGCGTCAAGAGCATGCTTGGCGTGGCCTGACGCCGACCTCGTGCCGCCGAAGCGCGGCGCGGGATTCGCAGGGAGCGTCCGGCCTGGCCGGACATCGGGGGATTATCGCCATGAAGGCAAAACACCGTTTCATTCTCGCCGTGATCGTGCTCGGTCTGCTGATGACCGGGCCGTTCATCGTTACCTCGCTGCTTGTCTGGCTCGATATGAAGGAAGCCGAGCGCAGCATGCTGACCGAACTGTTGCTGTCACGCCTGCCGGTCGGCACCATGATGACCTTGTTCGGCTTCACGATCGGCGTCCTGGTCCTCCACAAATTGTTCAAGCAGTACGTCGAGGGCCTGTTGCGTATGGCCGAAACGCTGCGCCTGATGCTCGGCGCCAACCGCGATTTCCGCGTCACGCCCGAGGGGCCGCCTGAGGTCCAGCAACTGGCCAAGGCCGCCAACGACCTGGCGCAGCAGCGCGACGTCCTGATGGACGATGTCGATGCCCAGATTGGCCGTGCCAAGGCCTCGGTCGAGGAGGAAAAGAACCGTTTGGCCGCCCTTATGTCCGAACTCGCCCAGGCCGTGGTGGTGTGCAACCTGGACGGTCGCATCCTGCTCTATAACAACCGTGCGCGCCTGCAGTTCAAGGCGTTGGCCCAGGGGCCGACTTCGGTGTCGGGTGGGGCATTGATCGGGCTCGGTCGGTCGATTTTCTCGATTCTCGAAAAGAACCAGGTCGAGCATGCCCAGGAAGTGATTCGGCAGCGCCTGGGGGCCGGTAAGTCGGCGATCTCCAACTTTATTACCACCACGCGTGGTGGGCAGCTGCTGCGTGTCCAGATGGTGCCGGTCATGGCGGCTGCGGTCGGCGATGGCGAAGCGACTATGTCCGGCTACGTGCTGACGGTCGAGAACATCACCCGCAGCATTGAGCAGGAGGCGCGCCGCGACCAGGTCCTGCATTCGCTCACCGAGGGGAGCCGGGCGGCGCTCGGCAACATCCGGGCGGCGGTCGGCAACCTCATCGACTATCCGGACATGGAGCCCGAGTTGCGCGAACGTTTCCTCAGCGTGGTTGCCGATGAGGCGGCCAAGATGAGCCAGCGCCTTGACCAGACGATGAACGAATTCTCGGATTCGATGAAGACCCGCTGGCCGCTCGAGGATGTACTCGGCATCGACATCATCGCCGCCGCCCAGCGCCGCATCGACGACAAGCTGCAACTGCCGACCAAGACCGAGGAACTCGACGACGCCCTGTGGATCAAGGCCGACAGTTTCTCGCTGGTTTTCGCCCTGGTTTTCCTGGCCGGCAAACTGCAGGACCACTATGAGCCGCGCGAACTGCGCTTCCGCCTGACGACCGAAGGCAAGCTGGCTTACCTCGACCTGATCTGGGCCGGACCGGCGATGTCTTCCGAGACCTTCTACACCTGGGAAATGGACGCCATGCAGATCGGCAGCGAAACCTCGCCGCTGTCGCTGCGTGATGTCATCGACCGCCATGGCGGTGAAATCTGGTACCAGCGCGAAAAGGCGGCGCACCGTGCCTTCTTCCGCTTCGTGCTGCCGGTGGCGATTCCCGAAGTCGAGCAGGAGCATGAGGACCGCAAGCGCGGCAGTGGCCGTCCGGAGTACTACGACTTCGACCTGTTCAAGTTTGAGGACAAGTCGATCGATCTCGACCGCAAGCTCAGCGAACTGACCTATACCGTCTTTGATACCGAAACGACCGGTCTGGAGCCCTCGAAGGGCGACGAGATCATCCAGATCGGGGCGGCGCGCATCGTCAATAACCGGTTACTGCGCCAGGAGGTGTTCGATCAGATCATCGACCCGGAAATGCCCCTCAAGCCGGAGTCGATCCCGATCCACGGCATCACCGAGGACATGGTGCGTGGCAAGCCCAACATCGATATCGTGCTGCCGGCCTTCCACGAATTCTGCGAAGACACCGTGCTGATCGCCCACAACGCGGCTTTCGACATGCGTTTCCTGCAGTTGAAGGAAGACCGTACCGGCATCCGCTTTTCGCAGCCCGTGCTCGACACCCTGCTGCTTTCGGCCGTGATCCATCCGAACCAGGAATCCCACAAGCTCGATGTCATTCTCGAGCGTCTCGGGATTCATATCGATACCCGGCACAATGCCCTGGAGGATGCGTTGGCGACCGGCGAGGTATTCCTCAAGATGTTGCCGATGCTAGAGGAAATGGGCATTGTCACCATCCGCCAGGCGCTGGAGGCAGCCGAGAAAACCTACTTCGCCCGCGTCAAGTACTGAGGTGCCGAACAGCTTCGACTCCCTGCTTCTCGGCCGGCGTCAGACGGAACTGACGCTGGCGCTGGTCGAACTCGACCGTCTCGACCAGGCGCCGCAACTTGCCGGAAAGCTGCGCGATCTACAGGCCGAACTTGCCGCCAAGGGGCTGGGGGGCGACATCATGACCCGCCTCATCTCGCTCGGCAACGATCGTTTGACGACGCGCGTCATCGAGCTGACGGCGGCTAGGCATCGCCTGCCGCCGGTGGATTGGTGCTGGCTGGCGCTTGGTTCGGAAGGGCGGCATGAACAAACCTTCGTCACCGATCAGGACAACGGCCTGATCTTCAATGCCGCCGATGCCCGCGAGGCCGAAGCGATGCGCGCGCTCTTCCTGCCCTTCGCGCAGGAGGCCAACCAGCATTTGGCAGCCTGCGGCTTCAAGCTGTGCAGCGGCCAGATCATGGCCGGTAATCCGGCCTGGTGTCTTTCCTTCGAGGAGTGGCGCGAGCGCTTCATCGACTGGGTGCGGCGCCCCGAGCCGGCGGCGTTGTTGAACGCCAGCATCTTCTTTGACCTGCGGCCGCTGGTCGGCAAGCTCGATCTTGGCGAAAGCCTGCGGACGCTGTTGCTGGGGCTGACCACCGATACGCCATCCTTTCTGTACCTGATGGCCGAAAATGCCTTGCAGGCACAGCCACCGCTCAATTTTCGCGGCGAGGTTGCGGTGGAGGAGGGCGAGACGCTCGATCTCAAGAAATACGCCAGCCGGATCTTTGTCGATGCTGCACGCATCTTTGCCCTGGCCTCCGGGGCGCGGGCCGTGCATACCGCCGAGCGGCTGCACGAAGCGGGCGGTTTGGTCGGCCTGAATGGCGGCGAGGTGGCCGCCATGAACGCCGCCTTTGCGCACATCCTGCGTCTGCGACTGGGGCAACAACTGGCTGACCGGGCCGCGGGGAAAGCGGAGGGTGGTGGGCTGAATCCCGCCAGTCTGCATGAACTCGACCGCGCCATCTTGCGCGAATCCTTGCGTCAGGCGCGCCGTCTGCAACAACGTCTCAAGTTAAACTACACACTTTGAAAATATGAGGTTGTCGTGATCATGTCTCAGCAAGTAAGGCCGGAACAACAGACTGCTGCCGCGATTGCCGAAGTCGAGGCGGAGTCCCGCAAGGAGGGGCGTCGTCGGGTGGCAGGCAACACCATTGCCTTTCTTCGCAATCACGCACCGTTCAACAAGATGGCGGCGGATGCCCTGCAGCATTTCGCCGAACGCGCGCAGATCGCCTTTTACCCCGCCGGCAGCGAAATCGTCGGGCCAGATTCCGGGAACGTCCGCTTCTTCTACCTCATCGAGTCAGGCAAGGTCCAGGCGCGTCAGGCCGGCGAGGTGACGGTCACCGAATATTCCATCCTCAGTCTCGGGGCAGGGGAGTGCTTCCCGATCGGTGCGGTCACGGCCGGCCGCCCGTCGACCAATATCTATCTCGCCATCGAGGACACTTTCTGCTACCAGCTGCCGGCCGAGGATTTCATGATCCTGATGGCGACCAGCCCGGAATTCAACCTTTTCTGCACGCAGTACATCGCCAGCCTGCTCGACCAATCGCGTCGCCAGTTGCAACTGCAGTTCGCCCAGAAGGCGAGCGAGCAGCAGACCTTGAATTCGCCCTTGATCGGCATCGGGTCGCGTTCGCCAGTTACCGTGACGCCGGACACGCCCCTGCGCAAGGCACTGGAAACGATGTCGGAGGCGGGTATAGGCTCGCTCGTTATTGCCGGTGAAGATGGCCGTCCAGTGGGCATCTTCACGCGTAGCGACCTGCTCGACCGGGTCGTGCTGGCCGAGTTGCCGCTGACTGCGCCGGTCAGCCAGGCCATGTCGCCAGCGCCGTTTTCGTTAGAAGAACATGCGACGGCCTACGATGCCATGCTGGCAATGGCATCGCAGGGCATTCGCCATGTCATGGTGACCGATGCCGAGGGCAGGCTGACCGGTGTCGTTTCCGAACGGGATCTCTTTGCGTTGCAACGGGTCGGTTTGCGCCAGATCCGGCAGTCGATCGATTCTGCCCATAACGTCGAGGCTTTGCAGCAGTCAGCCGGCGATGTTCGTCAGCTCGCTTTCAACATGCTGGCCCAGGGAGTCGGGGCAGAGCAGTTGACCCAGTTCATTTCGGCGCTTAACGATGCCCTGACGCGCCGGGTCATCCAGCTCAATCTGGAAAATCATTCTTTCGAAGGTATCGACTGGGCCTGGCTGGCCTTCGGTTCGGAAGGACGCGACGAGCAGACGTTCAGTACCGACCAGGACAACGGGATCGTCTTCGAGTGCGCCGACAAAGCAGCGCTCGATGCGTTGCGCCAGCGTTTCCTGGCCTTCGCGCTCGATGTGAACAAGGATCTCGACCGTTGCGGCTTCCCGCTCTGCAAGGGCAACATCATGGCGAGCAACCCGCAGTGGTGCTTGACGCTCGATGAATGGAAGGAACAGTTCAGCAGCTGGATTCGCGTGCCGCAACCCGAAGCCCTGCTCAATGCCACCATCTTCTTCGATTTCCGGCCGCTCTTCGGCAAGGTCGAATTGACCGAAGCGATGCGTCGCCATTTGCTGATCCAGACGCAATCCAACCCGATGTTTCTGCGTGCCATGGCGCACAACGCCCTCGATGTCGAGCCGCCGCTCGGCAAGCTGCGCGATTTCCTGACCGATCTCGAACCCGATCACCCGGGCAAGATCGATCTCAAGAAATACGGCTCGCGAATTTTCGTGGACGTGGCGCGCATCTACGCTCTGGCGGCCGGCGTGCATAACACCAATTCGGTTCAGCGTCTGCGCATCGCCTCGCAGCGCCTGTCGATCAAGACCGAGGAAATCAACGCTGTGCTCGAAGGCCTCGATTTCATCCAGCTGCTGCGTCTGCAGCATCAATACCTGGAGGGCGAGCCCGGGCGCCAGGGCGACAACCTAATCGATCCGGAGAAACTCAACGAGCTGGATCGGCGCATCCTGAAGGAGTCTTTCCGCCAGGCACGCAAGATTCAGACGCGTCTCAAGCTCGACTATCAGGTGAATTGATCATGCTCGGCTTGAAGAAATTCCTGTTCAAGAATGCTTCACCGGCGCATCTGCCCGATGACATCAAGGCCGCGCTCGAGTCCTGGCGCAGCCAGCCGGTCACGGCGCTCGATGAGGCGCATTTTCATACGCGCTATGTTGTCATCGACATTGCCAGCACGGGAATGAGTCCCGAAACCGATGAATTGCTCGGCGTGGCGGCGGCAGCGGTTCGCCAATCGACCATCCTGCCGGACGATGCGATGTTTCTCGATGTCGAATCGGCGACCGACGCGCAGGCGCTCGACCGCCAGCTCGTCGCCCTGCTGCAATTCGCCGCGCGCAGCCCGCTCGTGACTTACCACGTCTCCTATGTCGGCGGTTTTCTCCAGCGTCTTTTCAAGGAGCGACTGGGGGTCGATTTCCAGCCGCAATGGGTCGATCTCGCTTGGCTGCTGCCGGCCTTGTTTGCCGACAAGAGCACCAGCGTCATGCCGCTCGACCAGTGGATTGCCGCCTTCGGCCTGGACGAGGGAAGTTCGCGGCGCAGCGCCATGGAAAATACCCTGATGCTCGCCCGCATCTTCCAGATGCTGCTCGTTCGTGCCAACGGCAAGGGGGTCGATACGGCCGCCAAGTTGATTGACGAATCCCGCGCCAGCAGTTTCCTGCGTCGCACTCACTGATTCGGCCGGATGCTCGGCTCTCTGACCCGCCTGCAGCGCTACTACCTGTACTACACGGGCAGTTTCCTGCTTTTCGTCCTGGCGCTTGCTGTCCTCGAGCAGCATGGCATGCCGCCGCGCTGGATCGGCTACGCCTTCCTGTTCTTCACGATTTCGATGTACGCCGCGATCGGCATTGCCAGCCGGACATCGGATGTCTCGGAATATTACGTGGCTGGCCGGCGTGTGCCGGCGTTCTTCAACGGCATGGCGACCGGCGCCGACTGGATGAGCGCGGCTTCCTTCATGGGGCTGGCCGGCACGCTCTATCTCTCGGGCTTTCAGGGTCTCGCCTACATCATCGGCTGGACCGGCGGCTTTGTGCTGGTGGCGCTGTTGCTCGCACCTTACCTGCGCCGTTTCGGCCAATACACCATCCCGGATTTCCTCGGCGCGCGCTATGGCGGCAATGCGATCCGGCTGGTTGCCGTCGGCGCGGCGATTCTGGCTTCCTTCGTCTATGTCGTGGCGCAGATTTACGGGGTCGGTGTCATCACCAGCCGCTTCGTTAGCCTGCAGTTCGAGATCGGCGTCTTCGTCGGCCTTGCCGGCATCCTCGTCTGCTCCTTCCTCGGCGGCATGCGCGCCGTGACGTGGACCCAGGTCGCGCAGTACGTCATCCTGATCGTCGCCTACATCACGCCGGTCGCCATCCTTTCCTACAACGTCACCGGCGTGCCCGTGCCGCAACTCGTTTACGGCCAGGTGCTGCAAGAGGTTACGGTGCTGGAGAAGCGCCTGTTCGATACGCCGGCCGAAATCGAGGTCCGCCGCCTCTACAGCGAGCGCGCCAATACCTTCGCCGAAAAAATCATGCAGTTGCCGTACTCGCTGACGCACGAGCGTGAGCAGTTGTCGACCATGATCAATCAGTTGAAAGCCAGCGATGCGCAGATGCGTGACATCGTCGCGCTCGAGCGCCAGCGCCGGGATTTGCCGCTCGATCCCGACCAGGCGCGCAGTCGCTGGGAAACCGCCATGTTCTCGGCAGTCGAGCGCAGCCGGCCTCCCTTGCATCATGCTGAGGCCTTCCCCGGGGCAACGGAGGAGGAGCGGCTGCCGGAAAGGATTAATTTCCTCGCCCTGATCTTCTGCCTGACCATCGGAACGGCCGCCTTGCCGCACGTCCTGATTCGCTTCTACACGACGCCCACGGTCAGCCAGGCACGGGAGTCGGTCTTCTGGTCGCTGCTTTTCATCCTACTGCTCTACATGACGGCGCCGGCCTATGCTGTCTTCGCCAAGTACGAGGTGCTCACGCACCTGGCCGAGATTCCGATCGCCAAGCTGCCAAGCTGGGTGGCAGCCTGGACCAAGGTCGGCCTGGTCAGCATCGAGGACATCAACCGCGACGGCATCCTGCAACTGGCCGAGTTATCGATGAATCCGGACGTGATCGTGCTCGCTACACCGGAAATCGCCGGTATGCCTTATGTCGTTTCCGGGCTGGTTGCCGCCGGTGCACTGGCGGCGGCGCTGTCGACGGCCGACGGTTTGTTGCTGACCATCACCAGCGCCTTGTCGCACGATGTCTATTACCGGATCATCCGCCCGGATGCCTCGACGCAGTTCAGGCTGGTGATTTCAAAGTCGTTGCTCCTGCTCGTTGCGGTGCTGGCGGCTACCGTCGCGGCTGAAAAACCGGGAACCATACTTTCGATGGTGGCCTGGGCTTTTTCCATCGCCGGCTCGGCTTTTTTCCCGGCGCTCGTCATCGGCATTTTCTGGAATCGTGCCACCCGTACCGGGGCGCTTGCCGGCATGATCGTCGGCCTCATGCTGACCATTTATTACATCCTGCGTGTCGAGTTCGACAGCATTCCGTGGCTCGGCATCAAGGGATTCAACATGGAGCCATGGTTTCACATCCATTCCACCTCTGCCGGCGTATTTGGCGTGGTTGCGGGTTTCATGACGAATATCGTTGTCAGCTTTCTGACTAAGCCTCACCCGGGGTCTGAGATCTTCCTCGCGAAAATTCGCCGGGAGTCAAGCGAGGGGGGCGATCACCGTGACAAATGACAATGCCTACTGGCGGGAAACACGGCGCCTGACCTTGGTGCTTTTTGCCATTTGGGTGCTGGTTACCTTCGTCATGAATTGGTTCGCGCGCGAACTCAATGAACTGGTGATTTTCGGTTTTCCCCTCGGCTTCTACATGGGAGCGCAAGGCCTGCTCTTCGTTTATTTGAGCATCATCTGGTTCTACAACCGCAGCATGCGTAAGCTGGATGCAAAATACGGCGTCCATGACGACTGAGCTTTTTCTATGAGTTTTGCGATCGGTGCTGTGCGCGCCATTGTCGAAATGCTCGGTCTTTGTCTGATCGCGCAGGGGGTGCTCCATGTTGTCGCTGGTCGTGCCAGGGAAGCTAATTTCATCTATCAGCTCTTCGCACTGCTTACACGTGCTCCCCGAAAGCTCGTTGCTCGCCTGTTGCCGCAGGGCAGCTCCGGTATTCTGATCGGTATTGTCAGTTTCACCGCTCTTTTTGCGATTTGGATCGGATTGGCTGTTTTGCGAAAGTTTCTTTGACCGATTCGTCTAGTCTGCTACAATGCGCGGCTTCCGGAGGGGTGGATGAGTGGTTTAAGTCGCACGCCTGGAAAGCGTGTGTAGGTTAATAGCCTACCGCGGGTTCGAATCCCGCCTCCTCCGCCAGAATCATGCAAAACGGTCCTTATAGGGCCGTTTTGCATTTCTGGATGGTATTTTTCCCTGTTTGTGCGGCAGCACTCATGGGAGCGGTCTTGAAGAAATGCGTCGGGCAGCGACCAGCGCTTCGACTCGGCGAGTGGCGCGTTCCCTCTCGCTCTGCACGGTCATTTTTTCGCAGCCGCTTGGCGATGAATGTGTGGAAAGAATGCGTGGCCGCCATTCTGGCAAGATCGTCTGGAAACGGCCGCTGGCTTCAGCATACGCGGTATCGGCGTTGATGTCGGTGATGACCATGTTGAATCTCCTTGCCCCAGTTTTTCCGGCGTTGCCGGCTTCCAGGGGCGGAGAAGCGAGCGACGCTTTAGCGGAATTTGTGAGTCGCCCCGCAAGTTGTGCGTTAAATCGGCGACCAGGCAAGATGCCCGGAGTAAACAAAGAAAAACCCGCCAGCGTGAGCAGAGGCGGGTTTCCTCGCTTTAGCTGAATTTATTGAGCGCCCGCAAGCTGAACTTCAAATCGGCGCATGGATGACTATAGTCCGCATTGCCTTAAATGGCAATCGACGTTGTTGATGCAATTGCCCCGACTGCGGGGCCGAAAGATCAGCCGCGTACGGAGTCTGGCAGTTTGCTTTCGATGAGCTTGAGCAGCGGTGCAAAGACCTTGGGTGTGCCCGCAATCAGATTGCCGGTTTCGAGATAGTTGGCTTCGCCACGCAGGTCGCTGACCAGGCCGCCAGCTTCGGAAATGAGCAGGGCTCCCGCTGCCATGTCCCACGGCGAGAGGCCGAATTCCCAAAAGCCGTCGTAGCGGCCACAAGCGACGTAGGCGAGGTCGAGCGAGGCTGCGCCCGGACGGCGCTGGCCTGCTGTCTTCTGGGTCAACTCCTTGAAGATCTCCAGATAGGTATCGACCTTGTCAAAGCTGCGGTAAGGGAAACCGGTACCGAGCAGGGAATCCTGCAGTTTTGTACGACGCGAAACGCGGATACGGCGCTCGTTGAGGAAAGCGCCAGCACCCTTGCTGGCAGTGAAGAGCTCGTTGCGATTGGGGTCGAAAATGACCGCCTGATCAAGTACGCCCCCTTTGGTGAGGGCAATCGAGACCGCATACTGAGGCATGCCATGGATGAAGTTGGTGGTGCCATCGAGCGGATCGATGATCCACTGGAATTCGCTCTCGGCCGTGCCCTGGCCGGCAGTCTCGCCAGACTCCTCTGCTAGAATGCCGTACCCAGGATAGGCATCCTGCAAGGTCTCGATGATGGCGGCCTCGGCGGCTTTGTCGACCTCGGTGACAAAATCGTTGGGCTGCTTGCTGCTGACTTTGAGCAGGTCGATGTCGTTCGAGGCGCGATTGATAATCTGGCCGGCGCGGCGCGCTGCCTTGATGGCAATATTTAGTGCTGGATGCATGGCTTTAAAGAGCTTTCGGGTGGCTAAGGCCACCCGAGTCATATTTGAAAGACCGAATTTTACACCATGAACCCGGAAGTCCTTCTCTCACGTATTCGTGTCGTCCTCTGCCGTCCCAGTCATCCGGGGAATATCGGTGCGGTAGCGCGCGCCATGAAGACCATGGGGATGTCGCAGCTCTATCTTGTCGAACCCAAGCAGTTCCCCGATCCCGAGGCTGACACCAGGGCGACTGGTGCGGTCGATATCCTGGAGCGGGCAGTGGTGACTGCGACGCTTGGTGAAGCACTGGTTGGCAGTGTTTATGCCGTGGCGCTCTCGGCGCGTCAGCGTGATCTCGGACCAGCTATCGGCCAACCGCGGGATGCTGTGGCCGATTTGCTGGCAGAGGCGGAGCAGGGGGAGGTGGCGCTCGTTTTTGGTAACGAAACTGTCGGGCTGAGCAATGAGGAAATCCTGCATTGTCAGGCTGCGGTGACGATCCCGACAAACCCGGAGTTCAGTTCACTGAATCTCGGTTCGGCTGCACAGGTCTTGTGCTACGAGTGTCGGATGGCCGCGTTCGCCGGCAAGCCGCCGGTACGCAGCCAGGGAGCAACGCCATTTGCCTCACCGGCAGCAACGCATGACGAGGTCGAGGGCTTGATTGGCCATCTGGAGGCAGTGATGACTGCGACCGGGTTTTTTAATCCACTTCAACCGGGGCGACTGTTACCCAAGCTTCGTCGTTTGTTCGGACGTGTCCGCCTGGAGAAGGATGAGGTGAATATCCTGCGCGGTATTCTCGCTTCCACGCAGGTCAGAACGGAGCACGGCCGCAAGGGTTAAGGCTGCAGCGGAGAGCCTCAGGAAAAGGCTGCTCGCATTTCCTGGGAGAGGGCCTCGATCTCGGGTTTGAGATGGCCGTATTTTGCTTCCAGTGCGGCCAGATTTTCCGGGGCGCCCGGCTGATCCTGCATCAGCCATTCAAAGTGTCCGCCCGCCAGCATGTTGGCGACATAGATCACATCCTGCAGGCTACGGAGCGGGTCGGGCGTAGGGCGAATCCGGTCGTGGTCGATAGTGGCGTCGACAATTTCCTCTGGTAACCCCAGTGCGTTGAGTAGTGCAACGCCGATACTTTCGTGCCATTGCACGATCAAATACTTCACACTGTCCGGGCGATGGCGTAATTCGTCGTACTGCGTTGCCCGGTAAAGCATGTAGAAGGCGCCAAGATCATGGATCAACCCGGAAAGCATAGCTTCGTCCGGATTCAGGCGAGGCACGGACTGGGCCAGGATACGGGCGGCAGCGGCCGAGCGGACGGAGTGTTCCCAAAGATCATGGGTCAAATCCGCGAACTCGGCCATGCCTTTGGCACGGAGCAACTGAGTCATGACGATGGCCATTGCTGCGCTTTGTACCGTGTTCAGCCCGAGTCGGATAATTGCCGACTTGAGATCGACGACTTCATGCCCCGCCGGGTTAAAGGCAACCGAGTTGGCCAGATGCAAGAGTTTGGCACTGATCAGGGGCTCGACCGAGATTGCCTTGGTGATGTCGGCAAGGCTCTGCTTCGGATCTTGCAGTACTTTACGCAGGCGGAGGACGGCATCGAAATAGGTCGGGAAGATAACCTCGCCCGAAAGCTCCTTGGCAATGTCTTCGAGCATTTGGAAGCGTTGAGCCTTCAGCGCCTCTCCTTTTTTGTCAAGATCTGCCGTTGCCATGGTTTTCACCGAATGCGCTTGTTGAATGAAAAACCCCGCTGCAAGGCGGGGTCCGGTTTCCTTCTCAGGAAGGCTGGGGTGCTAACGGGTAAAACCGCTGACCGCAGCCTTGCAAGGGCGACGCTCTAGCAACTGAGCGAAGCACTCCTGACTTAGTTCAGGGCATCCTTCAGGCCCTTGCCCGGACGGAACTTGGGCGACTTGGCGGCCTTGATTTCCAGCGTCTTGCCGGTGCGGGGATTGCGGCCAGTACGGGCGGCGCGTTCGCCGACGTAAAAGGTACCAAAACCGATCAGGCTAACGGAATCGCCTTTCTTCAGGGCTTCGGTAACGGCGGCGACAGTTGCGTCGAGGGCGCGGCCGGCAGCTGCCTTGGAGATTTCAGCGGAAGCGGCGATGTGGTCGATCAGGTCGGTCTTGTTCATGTAAGTCCCCTAAAATGGATAAATCCGAGTGGTAAAAATTTTGTGCGGACGGATTTATATCTCCCCCGAAATCCTTGTGTCAAGGGGATTTTCAGGCGATTGCCGGGGTTTCGGAAACCGGAAAGGAGGCCGGTGGCAGTACGTCGGCATCCTTTCCTTCAAAATCAATGAGTAAGAACGGTCTGCGCAGCAACGGCTTCCGCCGTCGTTGTGGAAGCCGAAGCATCCTCGGTTTGCTCGGGGAGAGCTTCAGGCTTGCGTTCCAGGGCGCGCTCAAGAACCTGATCGATCCATTTGACTGGCACGATCTCGATCTTGTTCTTGATGTTGTCAGGAATCTCGGTGAGGTCCTTGACGTTCTCTTCAGGAATCAGCGCCGTCTTCAGACCACCGCGAACGGCCGCCAGCAGCTTCTCCTTCAGGCCGCCAATGGCCAGCACTTCGCCGCGCAAGGTGATCTCACCGGTCATGCAGACCTCACAGCGGACCGGGATGCCCGTGTATGAAGACACCAGTGCCGTAGTCATGGCAATACCAGCCGATGGCCCATCCTTCGGCGTGGCACCTTCGGGAACGTGGATGTGAATATCCGTTTTCTCGAAAGCTTCTGCCTTGATACCGAGGCGCTGGGCGCGGGCACGGACGACCGAGCGTGCAGCTTCGACCGACTCCTTCATCACGTCGCCAAGAGAGCCGGTACGCAGGATGTTGCCCTTGCCCGGCATGTTGGCGCATTCAATGGTCAGGAGTTCGCCACCGACCTCGGTCCAGGCCAGACCGGTAACTTGGCCAACCTGGTTTTCCTTCTCCGCCATACCGAAGCTGTAGCGGCGCACACCAAGGAACTTGTCGAGGTTCTTCGCATTGACGACAACCTTGCTGTCGCGCTTTTTGAGCAGGAGGGTCTTGACCACCTTGCGGCAGATTTTGGAAATCTCGCGCTCGAGGGCGCGGACACCGGCCTCGCGGGTGTAGTAGCGGACGATGTCGCGTACTGCGCTGTCGACGACGGTCAGTTCGGTTTTCTTGACACCGTTGTTCTTCATCTGCTTGGGCAGCAGATAACGCATCGCGATGTTGACCTTCTCGTCTTCCGTGTAGCCGGACAAACGAATGACCTCCATGCGGTCGAGCAGGGGCGCCGGGATGTTCATCGTGTTGGCCGTGGCCACGAACATCACATCGGAAAGGTCGAAATCGACCTCTACGTAGTGGTCCTGGAAGGTGTTGTTCTGTTCCGGATCGAGTACCTCGAGCAGCGCCGACGACGGGTCGCCGCGGAAGTCCTGGCCGAGCTTGTCGACTTCGTCGAGCAGGAACAGCGGATTGCGTACGCCGACCTTGGTCAGGCTCTGCAGGATTTTGCCCGGCATGGAGCCGATGTAGGTGCGACGGTGGCCGCGGATTTCGGCTTCGTCACGGACGCCACCGAGCGCCATGCGCACGAACTTGCGATTGGTCGCCTTGGCGATCGACTGGCCAAGCGAAGTCTTGCCGACGCCCGGGGGGCCGACCAGGCAAAGAATAGGTGCCTTGACCTTCTCGACCCGTTGTTGCACGGCGAGATACTCAAGGATGCGTTCCTTGACCTTGTCGAGACCAAAATGGTCAGCGTCGAGCACCTTCTCGGCTTCGCGCAGATCCTTGCTGATGCGTGTCTTCTTGCGCCACGGCAGGCCAATCAGCGTTTCGATGAAGTTGCGCACGACAGTGGCTTCGGCCGACATCGGTGACATCAGCTTGAGCTTCTTGAGTTCACCCTGTGCCTTGGCCAGGCCTTCCTTGCTCATGCCGGCAGCCTTAATCTTCTTGTCGAGTTCCTCGAGGTCTGCGCCTTCCTCGCCTTCGCCGAGTTCCTTCTGGATGGCCTTGACCTGTTCGTTCAGGTAGTACTCGCGCTGGCTCTTTTCCATCTGGCGCTTGACGCGGCCACGGATGCGTTTTTCGACCTGCAGGATGTCGATTTCGGATTCGAGTTGGGAGAGCAGACGATCGATACGGTCGCGGATGCTCTCCATTTCCAGCACTTCCTGCTTTTGCTCGAGCTTGAGCGGCAGATGGGCGGCGATGGTGTCAGCCAGGCGACCGGCATCCTCGATACCGGCGATGGAGGAGAGTACTTCCGGCGGAATTTTCTTGTTCAGCTTGACGAACTGGTCAAACTGGGCGACCACGGCGCGGCGCATCGCCTCGATCTCGTGGTCTTCAACGCCCGCTTGCGGCAACGGCACGGCGGTTGCCATGAACACCGAGGATTGCACCTCGATGGCTTCGACACGGGCGCGCTGGGTCCCTTCGACCAGCACCTTGACGGTGCCGTCGGGTAACTTGAGCATCTGCAGGATGTTGGCCAGGCAACCGATGCGATAGAGATCTTCCGGTTCCGGTTCGTCCTTGGCTGCCGATTTCTGGGCGACCAGAAGGATGTTCTTGCCAGCTTCCATGGCCATTTCGAGGGCCTTGATTGACTTCGGGCGGCCGACGAAAAGGGGGATAACCATGTGCGGGAATACCACCACATCGCGCAGCGGCAGCAGCGGCAGTTCGACGGTTTCCGGGAGCGTGTTGGGGTTCGACATTACGATGCCTTTGAAATAGGTATGTAGCCCCTAGATAGGGGCGGGAAACCGGGTTTCAAGAGCCCCCGGCTCAGTTCGAGCCGGAAACCTTGGGCTGGTCAGCGTAAATGAGCAGGGGCGGGGTGTCGCCGGTAATCATGTTTTCGTCGATGACGACCTTTTCGACATTCTCCATTCCCGGGAGTTCGTACATCGTGTCGAGCAGGGCATGTTCGAGAATCGAGCGCAGGCCGCGCGCACCGGTCTTGCGCTCCAGCGCCTTCTTGGCGATGGCCGAGAGTGCGCCGGGGCGAATTTCCAGTTCGACTTCTTCCATGTTGAACAGCTTCTGATATTGCTTGATCAGTGCGTTCTTGGGTTCGGTCAGGATCTGTACCAGCGCAGATTCTTCAAGTTCCTGCAGCGTGGCAACGACCGGCAGACGGCCGATCAGTTCGGGGATGAGACCGAACTTGATGAGATCTTCCGGCTCAGCGTCGAGCAGAATCTTGCCGACAGCCTTGCCGTCATCCTTGCTCTTGACTTCGGCGCCAAAACCGATGCCGCCACGTTCCGAGCGGTTCTGAATGACTTTTTCCAGGCCGGCAAAGGCGCCGCCGCAGATGAACAGGATGTTGGTTGTGTCGACCTGGACAAAGTCCTGGTTCGGGTGCTTGCGCCCGCCTTGCGGCGGGATCGAGGCAGTCGTGCCTTCGATCAGCTTGAGCAGGGCCTGCTGCACGCCTTCACCGGACACGTCGCGGGTAATCGATGGATTGTCGGACTTGCGCGAAATCTTGTCGATTTCGTCGATGTAAACAATGCCCTGCTGCGCCTTTTCGACATCGTAATCGCACTTCTGCAGCAGCTTCTGGATGATGTTCTCGACGTCCTCGCCGACGTAGCCGGCTTCGGTCAGGGTGGTGGCGTCGGCCATCACGAAAGGCACGTTGAGCAGGCGGGCCAGCGTCTGGGCAAGCAGCGTCTTGCCGGAACCGGTGGGGCCGATGAGCAGAATGTTGCTCTTCGAGAGCTCGACGTCGTCGGCATTGCGCGCCGTGTGGCGCAGGCGTTTGTAGTGGTTGTAGACGGCAACGGACAGGATGCGCTTGGCGACTTCCTGGCCGATGACGTACTGGTCGAGGATCGAGCTGATCTCGCGCGGCGTCGGCAGGTCGGAACGACCCGCCTTGGCGGCTTCTTCCGGCAATTCGTCGCGAATGATGTCATTGCACAGTGCAATGCACTCGTCACAGATGAATACCGACGGGCCGGCGATCAGCTTCTTTACTTCATGCTGGCTCTTGCCGCAGAAGGAGCAATAGAGCAATTTTTCCTGGCTGCCTTTAGACATCTGTCAGTTCTCCGGTCAAGCCGCGTCGCGGCGGGTCAAAACCTTGTCGATCAAGCCGTATTCTGCTGCCTCGGCAGCAGAAAGGAAATTGTCGCGATCCGTGTCCTTCTCGATGCGCTCTAGCGGCTGGCCGCTGTGCTCGGCCATGATGCGGTTGAGACGATCGCGGATGGAGAGGATTTCCTTGGCGTGGATCGCGATATCCGAAGCCTGGCCCTGGAAGCCGCCGAGCGGCTGGTGAATCATCACGCGGGAGTTGGGCAGGGCGAAGCGCTTGCCCTTGGCGCCGGCGTTGAGCAGGAAGGCGCCCATCGAGGCAGCCTGGCCAATGCACAGCGTCGAGACATCCGGCTTGATGAACTGCATGGTGTCGTAGATCGACATGCCAGCCGTTACCGAGCCACCCGGCGAGTTGATGTAGAAGTAGATGTCCTTGTCCGGATTTTCCGCTTCGAGGAAAAGCAACTGGGCGACGACCAGATTGGCCGTCACGTCGTTGACCGGGCCGACAAGAAAAATCACCCGCTCCTTCAACAGGCGCGAATAGATGTCGAACGCGCGTTCACCGCGCCCGCTCTGCTCAATCACCATCGGGACCATGCCGAGTGCCTGCGGATCCCAGTTGCTTGCGTTGTCGATATTCATGTCAGCCCTTGTTTGTTACGTTACAGACGTTTGTCGCTTTTGTGACGCCGTCCAGATTACTGCTTCTGGCCCATCAGTTCATCAAACACTGCAGCCTTGTCAGTCACCTTGGATTTGCCAAGAACCCACGCTACCACGTTGTTCTCAATCGCGACGCCTTCGACTTCCTGGAGACGTTGCGGCTGGGCGTAGTACCAGCGGATGACTTCTTCTGGCTGCTCGTAGCTGGCTGCAGTTTCCTCGACCATGGCGCGAACCTGTTCCGGGGTTGCCTGCAGCTTTTCCGTCTTTACTACCTCAGCAAGGATCAGGCCAAGGGTGACGCGACGCTTGGCCTGGTCGGCAAACCATTCCGGCTGGATCGGGAAATCCTTGGTCTTCATGCCGCGTTGTTCCATGTCCTGGCGAGCTGCCTGCATCAGGCGCTGGATTTCCAGGTCGACCAGCGAGGTCGGGACGGTGATCGGGTTGGCCTTGAGCAGGGCTTCCATGACCTGATCCTTGACCTTGGCTTCGATGCGGCGCTTCACTTCGCGCTTCAGGTTGGCTTCGATCTCGCCCTTCATTTTCTCGACATCGCCATCGACCACGCCCATGCTCTTGGCGAATTCGGCGTCGATTTCCGGCAGCTTCGGTGCTTGGACCTGCTTGACGGTGATGTCGAACTGGACCGTCTGGCCAGCTAAATCCTTGGCGTGGTAGTCGGCCGGGAAGGTCAGGTCGAAAGTCTTGGTGGTGCCAACGGCGGTGCCTTCGACAGCATTCTCAAAGTCGGGCAGCATCTGACCCTGGCCGAGCACGAACGGGTAATCCTTGGCTTCGCCACCGGCGAACGGTACACCTTCCTTCTTGCCGAGGAAGTCGATGACGACGCGGTCTTCCTTGGCTGCGGCACGGTCGGCGTTCTCGTAGGAGACGCGTTGTTTGCGCAGGATGTCGAGAGTCTTTTCGATTTCGGCTGCGCTCACCTCGAGGACCGGGCGCTCAATTTCAGCTGACGACAGATCGCCCGGAGCAAATTCCGGATAGGTCTCGAAAATTGCAGTGAATTCGAGGTGGGTGGTGCTTTCGGTCGTCTTCGGCTCGATGCGCGGATAGCCGGCGACTCGGGTTTTCTGGGCGGTAACGGTTTCGCCGAAAACGCGGTCGAGTTCCTCGGAGAGCACTTCGTGGCGGGCCTGGTCGCCATACTGCTGCTTGACGATGTTGAACGGCACCTTGCCCGGGCGGAAACCAGGCATCTTCATGTTCTTGCCCATGCGCTTCAGGCGTTGTTCCATTTCCTTCTCGACATCAGCGATGGCAATGGAGAGGTCCACGCGGCGTTCGAGTTCGTTAGCTTGTGCAGAAGTTGCTTCCATGAGAATTCCTTGTGACTGCCGAAAAATAAAGCGGACGATTCTATCACGCTCGGTTAAATGCGTATCAGGGGTAATCGAACCGAAACTATTTCACCAAACGGTAGACAATAATTCGATAAGGCCATACAATGCGCGCCTTCCTCAGCGGCGGCTGTAGCTCAGTTGGTAGAGTCCCGGATTGTGATTCCGGTTGTCGTGGGTTCGAGCCCCATCAGTCGCCCCAGTAATTCCTACGAAAGCCCCTTGAGAATTCAAGGGGCTTTTCGTTTTCTGGTCTTGGCATTCATTTCTGAGCTTGAACCACGGTTTTGGGTTGTCAGTGGGGAGAATTTGTTCAGGAAACCGGGCGAACTTCAGGTTCCGGGGAACGTGAAAGCTGATAGTAAATAAAAAAGAGGGCCGTAGCCCTCTTTTGGTTTGTAGCCAGCTTGGAATTATTGCGTGCTTTTCTTGCGACGCAGTGCGGTAATTCCAAACAAGGCCAAACCAGCTAGTCCAAGTGAGCCGGGTTCAGGTACGTTGTTGCCGGGTGGTTGGGCTATTGAGCCGCCGATTCCGGCTAGCTTGACGTAGTCATAGTTTGCCCCGGTTGCTCCTAAAGCCTTTCCGGAATCCCCGGAGTTTACGCCCCCGGCAGTCGTTGCCGTTGCATTGGCAAAGCCACCGGTGCCGACCAGCCAGTAGCTAGATGAAACAGGCGTCGTGGTGCCGTTAAAGTTGGCAACGTTCGAGCTGGACGTTACCACGTTTGAGAGGTTGGCAACGAGTGACCAGCCGTTTCCACCATCAAACGAATCAACTGCAATGTCCGCGAATGTCTTTGTGGTAAGTGCAGCAGTCGGGTTCCCTGTGCCAATCCAGGCAAGCACGAACAAATCCGTATCTGGTGGGTTGGCGCTCATTGCAGGCCAGCCAACTGTCAGGGATTTCAGAGCG
Source organism: Dechloromonas sp. (assembly GCA_016791065.1). Lineage (GTDB taxonomy): Bacteria > Pseudomonadota > Gammaproteobacteria > Burkholderiales > Rhodocyclaceae > Azonexus. The sequence continues at coordinate 22,536 of JAEUOD010000124.1, forward strand.
ACGGCTTCGGAAAACGTCAGCAACATGACTTCGCTGCGCCCGTTGTTATCCATGGCGTGTTCGCTGCCGCCATTTACGTATTCGTTCCCATCTGCGCCGGTGGCTGAATTGACAGCGACGGCGGCCGTGTTGGAACCATCTCGATTGACGACCCCCAATCCGTTGGGGGTGCCGTAGTTGGCTAGGTAGGCAGATTCCAGAACACGCGAGTTGCGACTGCTGTCGGCTGATGAGGTATTGGTTGTTCCGGTGTTTGATCCCGATGTTGCGGCAAACGCTTTTACATCTACGCTAACTGCGCTCGTGCTGTAAGTGCGCGTGTTTCCATAGGCTGGCGCCGGCGTAGTGTTGTTACCGGATGTTGTAGTGATAGCCCAGTCTACCGCAGCATTGGCCGTGAGCGAGAAGAGTCCGCACGTCAGTACAGCCAGGCTCAGAATGCTTTTCTTCATGATTATTCCTAAAGTTGCGATTTTGCGTATATCAAGCAAAAATGAGGCCAAAAAAATAAACTGTTTTATAACAATAGCCTGTGTGAGATTTGTGCTTCTTGTGCCGAATCTGTGTAAATTTTTTCGACATTCACATACCGAGTGTCTTTATTAGCGTCGCACGCTCCGTGCCGATATTGTCCCGACTGATTTGCTCAAGTATGCCTCGTAGTTCCACTCGTGCTTCGTCGTTTCGGCCTAGCGTTACCAAGACACCAGCTAAATGGAAACGTATATCGATGTTGTTCGGGTCGCGAAGTCTGGCATCACGCAGGATGAGCAATGCCTCATCAACTTTTCCCGCTACGTGAAGCGACCAGCCCAGGGTGTCGAGAACAAGCGGGGAGCGCGGGTCAATGGCTTGCGCTTGGCGCGCAATTTCCACGGCCTTCGGATCCTTGAGTTCCAGGAGTGTATTTGCAAGATTATTGAACACGCTGGCATCCCGTACGCCGTAACTGATAATGGTCTCGTATTCGCGGCGGGCTGCAGTCCACTCACCCGTTCGCATGCGAACCTCTGCGAGCACCTTGCGAGCTTCGGTGTCCTTGGCGTGGGACTTGATCCATTCCTGTAGCATGGGTAATGCGGCGCCGGGCTTGCCTTGGGCAACGAATACGCTTACCCGGCGTTTCAGTATGGCCGTTGAGGGCTGGCGATCGAACGCCTGGCGGAAATAATCCGTGGCTATAGCGTATTGACCGAGTGCCAAGGCGGAATCCCCGGAGATGCGATAGCCCTCCGAATTTCCCGGGTATTTCTGCCGGATTTGCTTGCCGAATTCGCCAGCCTTGCTGTTTTCGCGTGATTGCAGGGCAGCTTCGGCGGCAAGGACAAGCGCCCCAAGATCGTCAGGCTTGCCTTGCAGGGCCTTTTGAGCAACGTAACTGGCGTCGGCAGGGTATCCGGCAGCAATTGACAGGTAGCCAATGCGGATCAAACTGTCGGTATCGAATCCAGCTACTCGTTGCATGTTGATCAGAGTTTGGCGGGCCGACTTGTTATCGCCAATATCGATCTGGCTTTGTGCCAATGCTGCCGAGGCAGCGATATTGTCCTTGTTTCGCAGGGAGAGCGCCTTGGCAGCTTCGAGGGCGCCGGATTTGTCGCCTGTTGCTGCTTTGGCCTGAATGAGGGCCAAGCCGATGCGTAGGTCATTCGGGTTCTCTGCTACCGCCTTTTCCAGCCAGCGCAGGGCATCGGCGGGTTTGCCGGCGCGTTGTTCCAGCAAGGATGCTTCATACATGACCTGTGTGTTCTTCTTGTCCTTGGCCAGTAGATTGGAATACACCTTACGGGCGGCGTCGAAATATCCTTCGACGACCTCCACGCGGGCAAGATTCAATTGCGCCGGGGAGAAATTGGGGTCTCTCTTGAGCGCTTCGGCGTAGGCGGTTCGTGCTCCGGGCAGATCGCCATTGGCTCCCTTGATCGCACCGAGCAGATTCAGCGCCCCCGGGTTTCCGGGTAAAGCTTTGTTACAACGCTGGGCGACATCCAGCGCCTTGCGCTTTTCGCCCTGCTGCATCAGTGTATTGGCGAGCGTGATTGCGAGTGCGAGGTCATTGGGTGTCTTGTCGAAAGCTGCCGCCAGATTCTTGCGTGCGGCGACGCTGTCACCTTGTCCCAGCATGCTGTATCCGAGCGATGCCTGAGCCTTTGCGTTACCGCCCTGAGTTGCTTTTTCCAGTATCTCGGTTGCTCGCGCGTACTGCTTTTCGGCAAGTTTCACTCGGCCAAGCAGGTATTGCGCCTGGGTGTCATCGGGCTGGGTGCGAAGGACGGTTTCCAGCAGACGGCTGGCGCGGGCATTGTCCCCCTTATCCAGATAGATGGCGGCAAGAAGTTTTTTGGCACTGAGGTTGTGCGGGTAACGTGTGATTAGTACATCCAGATACTTGAGCGCCTTTTCATATTTTCGGCCAGCGTGATGTGCCAATGCACCCACCATGAGCAGGGATTCGTGACCCTCGATCCATTCAGGCGGTAGCGCATCAATAACCTGTAACGCTTTGGCCATATACTGCTTTGCCAATGCGGTGTCTCCCTTGCGACTGGCGATCAGCGCTTGCAGATAGGCCACCCGGGGTTCGATCGGGCCGCTTTTTGCCATGGCGTCAAGGTCCGCGCTGGCCTCTATGTCGTGACCAAGATCGATCCAAAGCCCGGCACGAGCAATCCGTGCGTCATAATGGTTTGGTGCCAGTGCGATGGCGCGTTCATAATCCTTGAGGGCGCTTTGCACGTCACCACTGGCATGGGCTACCTGCGCACGAGCACTGAATGCGCTTGCATCGCCTGGTCCGAGCTGTACCGCCATTTCGGCGCGGGTACGAGCCAGATCAAGTCGGCCGAGTCCAATCTGGATAGGTACCTCAGCAACTAAAGGTCCCGGAGACATAGGTGCAGCGGCGCGTGCTTCGGCGAAGCTTCGATCAGCATCTGCCGATTTTCCCAAGGCGGCAAAGGCGCTAGCGCGAAGCGTCAGAACTTCCGGGCGTACGTCGGCAGGAAGTCCGTCATCTTGAATAACCTCGATGACCTTGGCCGGCTTTCCCTGCAACATGAAGATGCGAGCAAGCGGTACGGCTACCTCGGCGCGGCTTACACCCAGGGTAAGTGCTTCCTTGAACTCAAGTTCTGCCAGATTGACTTCGCTGCTGGCCAAATATGCTTTTGCCAAAAGCAGGTGAGCCGAGAGCATTTTGCTATCGAGTTTCAGTGCATTTCTTAGCTGGATGATGGCCCCTGGCATGTCCTGCTTCTGATAACGCACCAATGCATCCTCGAAATATCTACTGGCCTCGGAGGAGTTCGCAAGCACCGTCAGCGGGAGGGACAGAGCTGCTGCCAACATGAGATTGCGGATCTGAGTTTTCATGAATGATACTTTTTGCTGCCCACAGGGGAATGAAAAACTGTGCGGTGATGGCGTTTGAAGTCGAACGATAGTCTAATGCGTGCCAGCCGTAGCGTGACGGATTACGCATTCGGACCGCATTTTCTTCAGTTTGTCCGCATCCAAAAGCATTCAATTTTATATGGTCGACATGTCGTTTTCGTTCTATGAACTTCACCCCAAAATTGTTTGGGGGCATTTTGCGACGCTTTGTGCAATTCCCCGGGCCTCAAAACAGGAGGCCAAGTTGCGCGCTACGCTTTACGATTGGGCGCGGGGTTTAGGTTTGGATTGCAAGGTCGATGCGACCGGCAATCTCATCATCCGGAAGCCGGCTAGCCCCGGTTACGAACGGGCCCCGGGAGTTGTGCTGCAGGCTCACCTCGATATGGTCTGCCAGAAAAATGCGGATTCCCCGCATGATTTTTCGTGCGATCCGATTCGGCCGCGAGCTCTCAACGGCTGGCTGAAGGCGGAGGATACGACGCTGGGGGCCGACAACGGGATTGGTGTGGCGTTGATTCTGGCCGCCCTGGAGGATGGCAACCTGGTCCATGGCCCGCTCGAAGTTCTGCTGACCGTTGACGAAGAGGCGGGCATGGGTGGCGCGAGCGGCCTGGAGTGCGGCGTTCTGCAAGGCCAGCTGATGCTCAACCTCGATACCGAGGAGTGGGGCGAGTTTTATCTCGGCTGTGCCGGCGGCCTGGATGTCAATGTGGCAAGGTCGGGTGTTGCCGAGCCGATAACCGATGGGTTGGAAACCTGCCAGATCGCTCTAAGTGGTCTACGTGGTGGCCATTCCGGCGTGAATATCCACGAAGAGCGGGGCAACGGCATCAAGTTGCTGGTGCGTGTGTTGCGAGAGCTGGAACGTACGATGCCGCTGCGGCTGGCTTCGCTCCACGGGGGGAATGCTCGAAATGCCCTGCCGCGCGAGGCCTTTGCCACGATTGCGGTGCCCGCTGCCGATCGCGGTCGCTTGCCGGTGGCGCTATGCAGGCTGCAGGAGGTCTTGCGCCAGGAGCTCAAAGGTGTGGATGACGGATTGTCGCTTGAGGTTGCGGATGCTGCTGCCGACAGCCTCATGTCCCTGAGGGAGCAGGAAATCTGGCTCGGCTCGCTGCATGCCGCACCGCACGGCGTGCGTCGAATGAGCCGGCAAGTTCCTGGTGTGGTCGACACCTCGAACAACCTCGGCATGGTCGATCTGCACCCTAATGGGGGATTGTGCAACTTCATGGTGCGTTCGCTGCTCGACAGCGGTAGCCTGGCGCTGGCCGACGAGATCGTCAGCCTGTTCGCGTTAAGCGGTACGCAAGCCGAGACTGCTGGTTATTACCCGGGCTGGATGCCGAATCCCGCTTCGCCGTTGCTGGCTGTGTGTCAGCGCGTCTATCGCCGCGATTTCGGAGCGGATTCGCATGTCCAGGTCATCCATGCCGGACTGGAGTGCGGAATCATCGGTTCGAAGTATCCGGGAATGGATATCGTCTCGTTTGGACCGACAATACGGGGCGCACATGCGCCCGGCGAGGCGGTGGATATCGAGTCTGTCGGCAAGTGCTGGGACCTGCTCAAGGCCATCCTGGCCGAATTGGCAACGCAGGAGTGTTCTGCATGAAAAATTGGTTCGTATGGAGTGCGGTGCTCGTCTTGTCGGCCTGCGGCGTTGAAACGGCCGGCACGGCTGCGACGGCCGCCTCGTTAAAAAAGCAGGAGCTCGAACAGGGCCAAAAGACGATGGAGCAGTTCCAGCAAAAGCTGGATCAGGCCAACCAGCAGACGCAGCAGCGCGCCGAGCAGGCGGGCGCCGACAAGTAGCCTAGCGGCCGCGCAGGGCCTCCCGGCGGGCCAGACCGAGTTTGGTCGAGCGTTCCATTTTCTGCACGAAAGCCGGGAAGTCGAGGCCGAACTTGGCGCGCAATTCCTTGGCGTAGTTGTGCAGCCAGCGCCAGCGCGGCTCGAAGTAGCGTTCCTTGAAGGCGTAGAGCACGTGGTTGCCGTCGTCCGGCACCGAGATGACGATGACTTGGTCGTCGAAAACGTGCATTGCCTCACCGATCAGGCCGGCATAGGTTTCCTTTTCGCCGGCCAGGTTAATGACCATGACGCCGTTGCCGGCCAGTTTGGCAAAGGCATTCTCGAAAAACTCCCGGTTGGCCAGGCTGGGGGCGAAGCCGGTCTTGTCGAAAGCGTCAACGAGCAAGACATCGATGCCTTTTTCCGCCTGCGCGATATATTCAGCGCCGTCGGCCTGCAGGATTTCGAGGCGCGGGCCGTCCGCGGGCACCAGGAAGGTATCGCGGAAGGCGATCACGTTGGGGTCGAGATCGATGGCCGTCATCTGTGTGCCGGGCATGCGGTGATGGCAGAACTTGACCAGCGAGCCGCCACCCAGGCCGATCAGCACGATGCGTCGCGGGCGGGGATGGAAGAGCAGGAAGGCCATCATCTTCTGCGTGTAGCGGATGGCCAGGTCGTTCGGCGCCTTGAGCGACATCTCGCTCTGCATCAGGCGAACGTTGAAATAGAGAAAGCGCGATTTGCCGTCATCGACGACGAAGGGCTTGGGGTAGCTTTCGTCGAGCAGTTGGGCGCGCAGTTCGCCCGCCCTAGCCCAAGGCGGTTCAAGCATTAGGATGGTGCCCGTCTCGTTCTCGAATGGGCTGGGCAGTTCGTAGAGCTTGCTCAATCCGGCAGGTCGGCGGCTTGCAGAAGGAAGACGTATTCGTCGCCGGCGGCAGTATCGAGCCAGGTGAAGGGCAGGTCGGGGTAGGCGTCTTCGAGGGCTGCCCGGTTGTGGCCGATTTCAACGACCAGAATGCCTTCCGGGTTCAGGTGTTTCTTCGCCTCGCGCAGGATGACGCGCGTGAAGTCGAGACCATCCTCGCCTGAGCCCAAGGCCATTTCCGGTTCGTGCAGGTACTCCGGCGGCAGGGCATCGACTGATTCGGCGTCGACGTAAGGCGGGTTGGAGATGATCAGGTCGTAGCGCTTGCCCTTGAGCTCGGTGAAGGCATCGGACTGGATCAGGTGGACGCGGTCGTGCAGGTGGTAGTCGGCCACGTTGCGTTCAGCGACGGCGAGGGCATCCGTTGAGAGATCGACGGCATCGACTTCCGCTTCCGGGAAGGCGAGGGCTGTGAGGATGGCCAGGCAGCCAGAGCCGGTACACAGGTCGAGCGCGGAAACCACCTCGTAGGGGTTTTCAACCCACGGAGCCAGTTGTTCGTGCAGCAGTTCGGCGATGAAGGAGCGCGGTACGATGACGCGCTCGTCGACATAGAAATTGTGTTCACCGAGCCAGGCTTCGTTGGTCAGGTAGGCTGCCGGCAGGCGCTCTTCGCAGCGGCGGCGGAAGATCTCGAGAAGCGCCGCACGCTCATGCGGCAGCAGGCGGGCATCGAGGAAGGGCTCGAGGCGGTCGAGCGGCAGGTGCAGCGTATGCAGGGTCAGATAGACCGCCTCGTCCCATGCGTTGTCGCTGCCGTGGCCGAAGAACAGGCCGGCAGCGTTGAAGCGGCTGACGGCGTAGCGGAGATAGTCGCGAACGGTGTGCAGTTCGCTCTTGGCGATATCGGTCATGCGCTCAGGATCTGTTCGAGAATGCGGCTGTAGATGGCGGAGAGCTTCGGAAAGGAATCGACCGAGATGCTTTCGTCGATCTTGTGGCTGGTCGCATTGACCGGGCCGATTTCCAGCAACTGAGCGCAGATGTCGGCGATGAAGCGGCCGTCGGAGGTGCCGCCGGTGGTCGACAGTTCAGTTTCGATAACGCAGATTTCCCGGATAGCCTTCGTTGCGGCGTCAGCCAGCGGGCCGCGGCCGGTCAGGAAGGGTTTGGCTCCCAGCGTCCACTTGATCTCGTAATCAACGCCATGTTTGTCGAGGATGCCGCACAGGCGCTGCTGCAGGCCTTCCGGGGTGCTGGCGGTGGAAAAGCGGAAATTGAACTTGATCTCGACGCTGCCCGGCACGACGTTGGTGGCGCCGGTGCCGCCGTGGATGTTCGAAACCTGCCAGGTGGTCGGCGGAAAATATTCGTTGCCCTGGTCCCATTCCGTGGCGGCTAATTCGGCCAGGGCCGGAGCAACGTCATGGATCGGGTTGCGGCCCTTTTCGGGATAGGCGATATGGCACTGGATGCCCTTGGCAGTCAGCACGCCGGACAGCGAGCCACGGCGGCCGTTCTTGATCATATCGCCGAGCGTGTTGACCGAGGTCGGCTCGCCGATGATGCAGAAATCGAGCGATTCGCCGCGCGCCTTGAGGGCCTCAACGACGGCGATGGTGCCATCGTTGGCGTCGCCTTCCTCGTCCGAGGTGAGCAGGAAGGCGATCGAGCCGGGGTGCTCGGGATTGGCAGTAACGAATGCTTCCACCGCGGTGACCATGGCGGCCAGCGAGGATTTCATGTCGGCGGCGCCCCGCCCGTAAAGCATGCCGTTGCGGATTTCCGGAGCGAAGGGCGGCGAGGCCCACTTTTCCAGTGGGCCGGTCGGCACCACATCGGTGTGTCCAGCAAAGACGAAGAGCGGCTTGGCTGTACCGCGGCACGCCCAGAGATTGGTCACCCCATTGCGGTTGATGAATTCAATGGAAAAACCGAGCGGCTTGAGGCGCTCGGTCAGAATGTCCATGCAGCCGGCGTCTTCCGGCGTGACGGACGGCCGGGCAATGATCTGCCGGGCCAGTTCAAGAGTGGGGTCGGACATCAGGGGGTTTCTTCGTCGGAGTCGGACAGGCTGAGCGTGAATTCCTTGAAGGAAGCGCCGCCGGCATTGGTGCTGTCGAATTCGAGCGTGGTGTCGATCTTCTTGTCTTCCTTGCCGTTGCCGGCCGTGAGCTCGGAGTTGTTGATCAGCCAGGAGAGGTTGGTCGGCGAATCGGCATTGGCCAGGGCTTCGTCGAGAGTGATGATGCCTTCGCGATATAGCTTGAACAGGTCCTGCTCGAAGGTCTGCGATCCCGGGGCCAGGGTCTGCTCCATGGCATCCTTGATGCCTTGAACCTCGCCGCGTTCGATCAGTTCGCTGATGTGGCGCGTGTTGAGCATGACTTCGCAGGTCGGGGCGCGCTTGCCATCCGGCTTCTTGACCAAGCGTTGCGAAACGATGGCGCGTAGTGCCACCGAGAGGTCGAGGAAGAGCGCCGGCCGATTCTCCAGCGGGAAGAAACTGATGATGCGGTTCAGCGCATGGTAGGAGTTGTTGGCGTGCAGTGTGGCCAGACACAGGTGGCCGGTCTGGGCGTAGGCGATGGCTGCCTGCATGGTTTCCTTGTCACGGATTTCGCCGATCAGGATGCAGTCCGGTGCCTGGCGCATGGCATTCTTGAGAGCCGCCTGCCAGTCCTGCGTGTCCATGCCGATTTCGCGCTGGTTGACGATCGATTTCTTGTGTTTGAAGAGAAATTCGATCGGATCTTCGACCGTCAGGATATGCCCCGAACGGTGGGCATTACGGTGATCGAGCATCGAGGCGATGGTCGTTGACTTGCCGGAACCGGTGGCCCCGACGATCAGGATCAGTCCGCGTTTCTCCATGATCATGTCAGCCAGCACCGGCGGTAGGCCGAGTTCATCAAGAGCTGGAATGTTGCCCAGAATGAAACGGATGACGATGCTGGTCGACCCGCGCTGACGGAAGATGTTGACCCGGAAGTTGCCGACGTTGGGAACGCCGAAGGAGAGGTTCATCTCCCAGGTGGTCTCGAAGGTCTTGATCTGCTCCGGCGACATCAGTTCATAGGCGATCTTTTCGATCATGTCGGGCAGCATGACCTGCTGGTTCACCGGCAGGGTGTTGCCCTGAATCTTGATGTGGATCGGCGCGCCGGCGGATATGAAGATATCCGATGCCTGCTTCTCCGACATCAGCTGGAACAGTTTGTCGAGGATCATCTCAGGACCTTCGTGGGGTAATGGGCTTAGGCGCGCAGCAGTTCGTTGATGCTGGTCTTCGAGCGGGTTTGCGCGTCGACCTTCTTGACGATGATTGCAGCATAGAGGCTGTACTTGCCTCCGTCCTTGGGCAGCGAGCCGGAGATCACGACGGAACCCGGCGGGATCTTGCCGTAAGTGATTTCGCCGGTTTCGCGATCATAGATCGGCGTGCTTTGGCCGATGTAGACACCCATCGAGATCACCGAGTTTTCGCCGACGACGACGCCTTCTACAACTTCCGAGCGGGCGCCGATGAAGCAGTTGTCCTCGATGATGACCGGGCCGGCCTGGATCGGCTCGAGCACACCGCCGATGCCGACGCCGCCGGAGAGGTGTACGTTCTTGCCGATCTGCGCGCAGGAACCGACGGTGGCCCAGGTGTCGACCATGGTGCCTTCATCGACGTAAGCGCCGATGTTGACGTAGGACGGCATCAGCACGGCGTTCTTGGCGATGAACGAACCCTTACGGGCGAAGGCGCCGGGGACGACGCGAAAGCCGCCGGCCTTGAACTGCTCTTCGGTCCAGCCTTGGAACTTGGTGTCGACCTTGTCGTAGAAATTGATGTCGCCGGCCTTCTGGATGCGGTTGTCGCGGGTGCGGAAGGAGAGCAGCACGGCCTTCTTGGCCCACTGGTTGACCACCCACTCGCCATTGATTTTTTCGGCAACGCGCAGCTTGCCGCTGTCGAGATCGCCGATCACGGATTCGATGATCTTGATGGCGTCGGTGGATTGAGTGGTCAGCTCGGTACGGCGTTCCCACAGATCGTCGATGGTGGATTGCAGCGGATGGCTCATGTGAAGTTCTCTCTTGGTTACAGTTGTTGTGCGAATTGACGGATACGTTGGGTGGCTTCGAGGCATTCCTGCAAGCCAGCGACCAGTGCGATACGAATGAAATTGGCGCCCGGATTGACGCCCTGCGATTCGCGGGCGAGGAAACTGCCGGGCAGGACCACGACATTATAGTGTTCGAGCAGGCCACGGGCGAACTCGGTATCGGCAATCGGCGTCCGGGCCCACAGGTAGAAGCTGGCGTCCGGCATGCCGGTGCCCAGCACTTCCGAGATCAGCGGCGTGCAGGCGCTGAATTTTTCGCGGTACTGGTTGCGGTTGTCGAGAACGTGGGCCTCGTCGTTCCAGGCAGCGACGGATGCCGTTTGTACCGGCGGCGACATGGCACAGCCCTGATAGGTGCGGAACAGCAGGTATTTTTTCAGGATGGCCGCATCGCCAGCGACGAAGCCCGAGCGCATGCCCGGCACGTTGGATCGCTTGGAGAGGCTGGAGAACATCACAAGGCGCTCGTTCGTACGGCCGAGCAGCTTCGCCGCCTGCAGACCGCCGATCGGCGGATTGGCTTCGTCGAAATAGATTTCCGAATAACACTCGTCGGAAGCGATGATGAAACCGTATTTATCGGACAGTGCGAACAAGGTCTTCCAGTCGTCCAGCGACAGTACCTTGCCTGTCGGGTTGCCCGGCGAGCAGACGTAGAAAAGTTGAACGCGTGCCCATTCGGCCTCGCTCAATTGGCCGTAGTCGAAGGCGAAACCGTTTTCCGGAAGATTGTTCAGGAAACGCGGCTCAGCGCCCGACAGGTAGGCCGCGCCTTCGTAGATTTGATAGAAAGGGTTGGGGCTGACAACGATCGGCGTGCCTTTGCTCGGGTCGATCACCGTCTGGGCAAAGGAAAATAGCGCTTCGCGCGAACCGTTGACCGGAAGGATCTCGGTTTCCGGGTTTAGTTCCAGCCCGTAGCGACGACCGCACCAAGCGGCAATGGCTTGCCGCAGTACAGGTAAGCCCTGCGTCGTCGGATAGTTGGCCAAGCCTTTCAGACCGCCGGCAAGGGCTTCCATAATAAAGGCCGGCGTCGCATGCTGCGGCTCGCCGATGGAAAGCTTGATTTCCTTCAGTTGCGGATTAGGCGTCACGCCGGCGAACAGGGCGCGCAGCTTTTCGAAAGGGTAGGGCTGGAGTTGGGCGAGATGCGGATTCACGGCAGGCGGGATAGGAAACGTCGAAAACGCTAATTATCGCTGAAAACGCGATGCCCTTGCGGCGACAAGCGCGGCAGGCCGCAATCATTCATGGCATGTTCAAGCAAAGGATGGCTCGCCAATTCGAACGGTGCTCAATAGCAGCAGCTGTCGGGATTGTTCCGCCAAAGCCGCAGAGCTTCATCGGCTCCCGGAATCACCAGCTGGATCGTTTGCATTCGGCGTTCGGCATGCGAGAGGCGCAGCTCATCGTATAGTTCATCGTCGCAGAACCCGGCCTCGGCTGCTTCGGAGCGTGGGTTGGCGAAGACGATACGGCTGATGCGTGCCCAATAGGCGGCCGAAAGACACATCGGACAGGGTTCGCTCGAGGCGTATAGCGTGCAGCCTTCGAGATGAAAGCGGTCGAGTTCTCGGCAGGCCGCCCGAATGGCCATCACCTCGGCATGGGCGCTGGGGTCACGGTTGCGCACGACCTGGTTCCAGCCTTCGCCGACAATCTGGCCATTGCTTACCACGACCGCACCGAAGGGGCCGCCACAGTAATCCCTGACGCTGGCGACGGCCAACTGCACTGCCCGCTGGAGAAAAGCCCTGTCTTCGTTCAACGCCATGCCCTCGCAATAGCGGGCCGATGCATGTCGTTCGGTCCGCAAAGCGCCCGGCTCATGATTCCGGGCAATTAGGTCAATGTTATTATACGACCCCCTCAAAGGCCGGGCGCATAAAGCGTCTGCCGTATCCGCATGCGTCTGACCAAACTTAAACTCGCCGGTTTCAAGTCCTTCGTCGATCCGACGGCGGTCGCCTTGCCCGGGCAACTGGTCGGCGTGGTCGGTCCCAATGGCTGCGGCAAGTCCAACATCATGGACGCTGTGCGTTGGGTTCTCGGCGAGTCGAAAGCCTCCGAACTGCGCGGCGAGTCGATGATGGACGTCATCTTCAATGGCTCGTCCAACCGCAAGCCGGTGTCGCGTGCCTCGGTCGAGCTGATCTTCGACAATACGCTCGGTCGCGCCATGGGGCAGTGGTCGCAGTATGCCGAGCTCTCGGTCAAGCGCACCCTGACGCGGCAGGGGCAGTCGGACTATTTCATCAACAACCTCAAGGTCCGCCGCAAGGACATTACCGATCTTTTCCTCGGTACCGGTCTCGGTCCGCGCGCTTACGCCATCATCGGCCAGGGGATGATCTCGCGGATCATCGAGGCCAAGCCGGACGACCTGCGCATTTTTCTCGAAGAGGCGGCGGGGGTTTCGCGCTACAAGGAACGACGCAAGGAAACCAACGGGCGCTTGGAAGACACGCGCGAGAACCTGACGCGCGTCGAGGACATCCGGCTCGAACTCGGCAACCAGATGGAGAAGCTGGAGGCGCAGGCCGAGGTAGCGCGGCGTTACCACGCCCTGAACGAGCAACTGGTGCAGCGCCAGCAGGTGCTCTGGCTGTTGCGCAAACGCGAGGCCGAGGCTGAGCGTCAGCGCGTCGCGCTCGATGTTGAACGTGCGGTGACCGACCTCGAGGCGCAGAGCGCCGCCCTGCGTGAAACCGAGGCGCGTGCCGAGGAAACCCGGGAAGCCCATTTCGCCGCCGGCGACGCACTGCATCAGGCACAAAGCGAGATGTACGCCGCCAATGCCGAAGTGGCGAGGCTGGAAGCGGAAATCCGCCATCGCCGCGAGTCGCGCAATCAACTTGAAGCTCGCCTGGTTCAGCTCGAAGGCGAATTGGCGCACTGGACCGAGGCGGCCGAAAAGCTGGCCGAGGACCGGCAGCGCTGGGAGGAGACGCAGGAGATTACCCGCCTGCGTGTCGAGGAAGCCGAGGAGCGCCTGCACCAGCACATGAACATTGCGCCGCAGGTCGAGGAAAGCCATGCCCAGGCCCAGGAAGAGCTGCAGCGTTTGAAGGCGCGCACGACCAATGGCGAGCAGCGCCTGGAAGTCGAATTGACCAACAAGGCACACGCCCAGCGCGCTCTGCAGGCCATCACCCAGCGCCGGGAGCGCCTGCGCGAGGAAAGCGGCGGCCAGGATGCGCCGGATGAGCTCGATCTGGCCGAGAAGGAGGAGGAACTTTCGCTGTTGCGTGAGGAGCTGGCTGGTGACCAGGATCATCTGCAGCAACTGCAGCAGGAATTGCCGCAACTCGAGGCCGAACGCCGCCGGGTGCAGGCCGAACTCCAGCGTATCGAGCGCGAACTGGCGGCGGGTGTGGCCCGCCGTGCTGCGCTCGAGCAGATGCAGGCCAGCGCCCGGCAGAGCGGCAAGCTGCCGGAGTGGCTACGCCGTCACAATCTGGCGGAGGCGCCGCCGCTCTGGCAGCAGATCCATGTCGATGCAGGCTGGGAGTCGGCGGTCGAGGCTGTGCTGCGTGAGCGGCTCAATGCCATTGCCTGTGACGATCCGGCCAAGCTCGATGAATGGCTGCACGATCGGCCGGATGCCCGTCTCTCGGTCGTCCTGGCTGCCAATGCCGCGACCGAAGAGCGGGCAGGGCGCCTGGCTGAACACGTGCGTTGCGACAATCCGGTCATGGCTGCCGTGCTGGCCGATTGGCTGGGGCCGGTGCTTGCCGTCGAGTCGCTCGATGCCGCCCTGGCGCGTCGGGCCGAACTGGCGCCCGGGGTGCAATTGGTGACGGCGGGCGGTGATTTACTGACTCGTACCAGCGTCACTTTCTTTGCGCCGGACAAGAGCGAGCACGGCCTGCTCGAACGCCAGCGCGAGATCGAGACGCTGACCGAAGGCGTTGCCGCTTACGAAGAACAGGCGGCGGCGATCCGCGAACAGCTCGCCATGCTCGACGAGCAATTCGGCGACAAGCAGGAAGAGATCGCCGAGACGCGCCAGTATGTGACCGACCGCCAGCAGCGCGTGCATGCGGTGCAGCTTGAGGTGCTCAAGCTGAGCCAGGCTATCGAGCGTTACCGCGAGCAGAGGGAACGTCAGCAGGAGCAATTGGCCGAACTGGCCGAAGAGGAAGAGGCCGAGCGCGAGCGCGACATGGCGGCCGACGAGAAGATCGCCGAAGTGCGCGATGGCCTGGGCCGGATACGTGTCCTTGTGGCCGGCGCCCAATCGCGCCTCGACGAGGCGGAGCGTGCCGTACGCGCCGAGCGCGAGCGCAATGCCGACCTCGACCGGGCGCTGCGCGAGGTGCAGTTTTCGCTGCGCGAGGCCGAAGGCAAGCTGCAGGACATCTTCGCCCAGCAGGCGGTGGCACAGCGCGAACTGACCCGCATCGAGAAGGATCGTGCGATCTGCGCCGAGCAGGTCGAGGCAGCACCGGCGGATGTCATGGAAGAAAGCCTGCAGATTGCCCTCGAAGCTCGCCAGGAGAAGGAAAAAGCCCTGGCTGCCTGCCGCGACGTACTGGAAGCGGCGACCGCCGCCTTGCGTGGCCTGGAAGAGCAGCGCATGAAAATTGAACAGGGCCTGGAGCCGCTGCGGGCGCGTATCGGCGAACTCAAGCTCAAGGAGCAGGCGGCAGCGCTCAACACCGAGCAGTTTGCCTTGCAGTTGCTCGAAGCCGGGGCGAATGAAACCGCCCTGCAGCGGGCGATCGACGAGAATGGCGGCAACCTCCGTCCGGCCAGCTTGCAGGGCGAAATCACCCGTCTGGGCAACGCCATTGCCGAGCTAGGCGCGGTCAACCTGGCGGCGTTGGAAGAGCTGGAAACGGCGACCGAGCGCAAGGGCTACCTCGACATGCAGGCTGCAGACCTGACCGAGGCCATGGAAACCCTGGAAAATGCCATCCGCCGCATTGACCGGGAGACGCGAGACCTGCTGCAAAGCACCTTCGATACCGTTAACAGCCATTTCGGCCAGCTTTTCCCCGAACTGTTCGGCGGTGGCCGGGCGGAGCTGGTGATGACCGGCGATGAGATTCTCGACTCCGGCGTGCAAGTTATCGCCCAACCGCCGGGCAAAAAGAATTCGACCATTCATCTGCTCTCGGGCGGCGAAAAGGCGCTGACCGCGATTGCGCTGGTCTTTTCGATGTTCCAGCTCAATCCGGCGCCGTTCTGTTTGCTGGACGAAGTCGATGCGCCGCTCGACGACAGCAATACCGAGCGCTTCTGCGGCATGGTCAAGAAAATGTCGGGAGCAACACACTTCCTGTTCATTTCCCATAATAAAATCGCCATGGAAATGGCCGAACAGCTGGTTGGTGTGACCATGCAGGAGTCGGGCGTTTCGCGTGTCGTGGAAGTGGATATCGAAGAAGCATTGAAGATGAGGGATGCGGCCTGACCGCGCCCCGAGAGAGAAAAAATGACCGAACTCCAGATGGGATTGATTGGCCTCGGCACGACGGCCGTGGTGGGTGTGCTGGCCTACAACAAGTGGCAGGAATATCGTCACCGCAAGCTCGCGGAAGCGGTGCTGAAGCCACAGCACGAGGATGTTCTGCTTGGTGATGCGCCCAAAATGGCCGCCCGGTCGTCGGCAAGTGGCGAAGACCGTAGCGAACCGGAATTGCGCGCAGAAGCCCCGACTGAAGTACCTCAGCGGCTGGAGCCGATATTCGTTGATCCAGCGCCTTCCGCTCCCTTGGCCGATGTCGCCGAGGCACCTGTCGAACCGCAGAACTTTGAAAAGTTGCCGGTTGACGCTGAGCCGGAGGTGGCGAATGCGACCGAGGAGCCCTCGGTCGCGTTGCCGGCCGGCGAGTTGCCGGCTGAACTACTCGATCCCCGCCTTGAGTTCATCGTCGCCATGGAACTGGTCGAACCGGTATCGGCGACCCAGATTCTGCGCTCGCAGCGCGAAACCCTGACCCGGCTCAACAAGCCGGTGCACTGGGTTGGCTTCAACGAGAAGACGCGCGAATGGGAGCGCCTGGCGGTCGATCACGACCAGCCGGTCCGCCGCCTGCGCGTCGGCCTGCAACTGGTCAACCGTATGGGGCCAGTGTCCGAAGGCGACCTCAGCATTTTCACCAACGCCATGCAGGCCTTGGCCGACGAACTGATGGCGGTGGCCGACATGCCTTCGTCGCGCGTGCTCGACCAGGCGGCGGAGGTCGACCGCTTCTGCGCTGCCGTCGATCTCGAAATCGGTGTCAATCTGGTCAGTCGCGGTGCCGCCTTCTCGGGTACGAAGATTCGCGCGCTGGCCGAGGCTGCCGGCATGGTGCTCGGCATTGATGGTTTGTTCACCCGCTACGACGATGCCGGTCGTGCCCAGTTCAGCCTGCAGAATTTCGAAAGCACGGCATTTTCCGCCGATTCGATCCGTACAATGACGACGCACGGCCTGACCTTTCTGCTCGACGTACCGCGGGTCGACCATGGCGAGCGTGTCTTCATGCAGATGACCGAACTGGCCAAGCGCTTCGGCGAGACGCTGCAAGGCGCGCTCGTCGATGACAATCGCCAGCCCTTGTCCGATGCACAGCTTGATCACATCCGCCGCGAATATATCGGCAAGCCACAGGCGACGATGGCCAGTTTCGGTCTGCCGGCCGGCTCGCCGCAGGCGCTGCGGTTGTTCGGCTGATGGTGGCAGCAGAAGCGGCGCGCGCGGCATTCCTGCGCGGGGAGATCGAACGCCACAACCACGCTTATTACGTTCTTGACGCGCCGAGTATTCCCGATGCCGAATACGACCGGCTGTTTCGCGAACTGCAGGCGCTGGAGCAACAGTATCCCGAACTGCAGTCCCCGGACTCGCCGACCCAGCGCGTTGGCGGGCGCGTCCTGCCCCAGTTCGAGGCGGTCCGCCATGACGTGCCGATGCTCTCGATCCAGACTGAAACGGACACCGAATCGTCGGGGGCGGCAAATTTTGATGCGAGGGTCCGCAAGGAACTGAACCTGCCCGAGGGCGCACCGCCGGTTGCCTACGCAGCCGAACTGAAGTTCGATGGCCTGGCGGTAAGCCTGCGTTACGAGAACGGTGTTTTCGTTCGCGGTGCCACGCGCGGCGACGGTTCGACCGGCGAAGACGTAACCCAGAACCTGCGTACCCTGCACGATATTCCCTTGCGTCTTGTCGGTAATGCGCCGCCCTTGCTCGAGGTGCGCGGCGAGGTCTACATGCGGCGCGACGATCTCGAGCGCTATAACGCCCGGGCGGCCGAACGCGGCGAAAAGACCCTGGTCAATCCCCGTAACGCGGCGGCCGGTAGCGTCCGTCAACTCGACTCGGCATTGGCGGCGAGCCGGCCTTTGCGCTTTTTCGCCTATGGCATCGGCGTTGTCGAGGGCTGGACGATGCCTGAAACGCATGCTGGCGTGCTCGATGCGCTGGCCGCCTTCGGGTTGCCGGTTTGCGAACATCGGGCGGTGTTGCACGGAGCCGGCGAACTGGCTGACTTCCATCGCCGGGTGGCGGCGCTGCGCGACAGCCTGCCGTTCGACATTGATGGCGTCGTTTACAAGGTCAATCGTCTCGACCTGCAGCTACGCCTCGGCTTTCGCTCGCGCGAACCGCGCTGGGCCGTGGCGCACAAGTATCCGCCGCAGGAGGCGATGACCGTCGTCGAGGCGATCGACATCCAGGTCGGCCGCACCGGTGCCCTGACGCCGGTTGCCCGCTTGGCGCCAGTCTTCGTCGGCGGTGTCACGGTAACCAACGCCACGCTGCACAACGCCGACGAAGTCGAACGCAAGGGCGGTATCTGCATTGGCGATACGGTCATCGTCCGTCGGGCTGGCGACGTGATTCCCGAGGTGCTGGGCGTGGTCGTCGAGCGCCGTCCGGCGGGCGCGCAGGCTTTCGCGATGCCGACGGCCTGCCCGGTCTGCGGCGCTCATGCCGTGCGCGAACCGGGCGAGGCTGTGCTTCGCTGCTCAGGCGGTTTTTCCTGCCGTGCCCAGCGTATCCAGGCCATCCTGCATTTTGCCGGGCGGCGCATGATGGATATCGAGGGCCTGGGCGACCGCTACGTCGAGCGCCTGGTCGAGTTCGACTATGTGCGCAGCGTCGCCGACCTCTATCGTCTGACGCTCGGCGACCTGCTGGAAATGAAGCGCCGTGCCGACGAGCGGGATGGCATCACGCCGGAAACGGTGCGCACCGGGCAGGTCGCGACGCGCTGGGCCGAGAACCTGCTGGCTGGCATTGCTGCCAGTCGTACGCCGACACTGGCGCGTCTGATTTTTGCGCTCGGTATTCGCCACGTCGGCGAATCGACCGCGAAGACGCTTGCCGATTGGCTGGGCAGCTTCGAGCGCGTGCGCAAGGCACCGGCACCCTTGCTCGCCGTCTTGCCCGATATCGGCCGGACCGTGGCCGATGCGATTGCCGATTTTTTCTCGGAAGAGAGCAACCTGTTGGCCATCGAGTCCTTGTTCCAGGCCGGGGTGGCAGCACGCGACGAACATCCGCCAAGCCCGGCTCTGGCCGAGCGCCTGGCCTGGAGTGAGCTCTACGTGACTCTTGGCGTGCCGCGCCTGACCCCGTTGCGCGCCCGTCAGCTGGCCGGGGTGATCGATGGTGGCAGGCTCGCCAGTGACCGCTTCGATGCTGCTGCCTTGTCGGCAGCGGCGATTCCGGGCGATGTCATCGACGCCTTGCGTGCCTGGCTCGACGAACCAGGTAATCGCGGACTGCTGGCGGCGGTGGCCAATCGCCGCACCGAATTGCTGTCCTGCCTGCCGCAGCAAGCGGCGCAACCGGCGGCATCTGCCTTGGCCGGCAAGACCTTCGTCCTGACCGGTACCTTGCCCACCTTGAAACGCGATGAGGCCAAGGACAGGATCGAAGCGGCCGGCGGCAAGGTGTCGGGCTCGGTCTCGAAGAAAACCGATTACGTGGTCGCCGGCGAAGAGGCCGGTTCCAAACTCGACAAGGCGCTGGAACTGGGCGTCACGGTGATCGACGAGGCAGCACTCATGAAAATGCTTGAACAGGGAGAAAAGCAGTGAAGAAAGTCCGTAAAGCCGTATTTCCGGTGGCCGGCATGGGAACGCGATTCCTGCCGGCGACCAAGGCCAGCCCGAAGGAAATGCTACCCATCGTCGACAAGCCGCTTATCCAGTTTGCGGTCGAGGAAGCCGTGGCGGCGGGGATCACCGACATGATCTTCGTGACCGGCCGCTCCAAGCGTTCCATCGAGGATCACTTCGACAAGGCCTACGAACTGGAGTCGGAACTGGCGGCGCGCGGCAAGAACGAATTGCTCGAATTCGTCCGCGGCATGATTCCGAAGAACATCAACTGCATCTACATTCGTCAGGCCGAGGCACTGGGACTGGGCCACGCGGTGCTCTGCGCCAAGCCGGTGATCGGCGACGAGCCCTTCGCCGTATTGTTGGCCGACGATCTGCTCGACGGCACGCCGCCGGTCATGAAGCAGATGACCGATACCTACGACTACTACCGCTGCTCGGTGCTCGGCGTACAGGATGTGCCGCGGGCCGACACCCGCAGCTACGGCATCGTCGATGCGCGTCGGGTGTCGGATCACCTGGAACAGGTCAATGCCATCGTCGAGAAGCCGAAACCGGAGGAGGCGCCTTCCACCCTCGCCGTGGTCGGCCGCTACATCCTGACGCCGCGCATTTTCCATCACCTCGAGAACATCAAGCCCGGGGCCGGCGGGGAAATCCAGTTGACCGACGGCATCGCCTCGCTGCTCAGCGAGGAGCAGGTGCTGGCGCATCGTTATGCCGGGACGCGCTACGATTGTGGTTCAAAGCTCGGCTATCTGCAGGCCTCCGTCGTCTTCGGCCAGCGCCACCCGGAAGTGGGCGCCGAGTTTTCGGCCTACCTCAAGTCACTGGAGAAATAAAAATGCAGCCGGACGACTATCGCACCCTGCTGGCCGAGGCCGACCTCATCCATTCCGAGGCGGTCGTTCAGGCTGCCCTGGAGGATGTTGCCGGGCGCATTCGCGAGCGCTTGGCCGACAAGCACCCGCTGGTCCTCTGCGTAATGACCGGGGGCGTCATCTTCTGTGGCCAGCTGTTGCCGAAGCTGCCGTTCCCGATTGATTTCGACTACCTGCACGCCACGCGCTACGGGCCGGAAACTCAGGGCGGGAAGATATCGTGGCGTATGGCGCCGTGGACCTCGGTCAAGGGGCGTTCGGTGCTGGTGGTGGACGATATCCTCGACGAAGGCGTCACGCTCGCGGCAGTCAAGGAAAGCCTGCTGCGCCTGGGGGCGAGCGAGGTGCTGCTCGCCGTCTTTGCCGACAAGCTGAATGGCAAGCAGAAGCCGATTGCCGCCGATTTCGTCGGGCTGACGGTACCGGACCGCTTTGTCTTCGGCTACGGCATGGATGTCGACGGCGCCTGGCGCAACCTGCCGGCGATCTATGCCATGAAGGGCAAGTAATGAGCGGTGCCACCGTCGGCGAGTTCATCGCTTACTGGGAGGCGGAAGGGCTGGCCTATGCCGGACGCGGCGACTATGCCTGGATGGCCGGCCTGGTGCCTGGCAAGCGCGTGCTTGAAATTGGCTGTGGCGTCGGCTTTGCCACCCAGGCGTTGGCGGCTCGGGGCCTGAGCGTGCTGGCCATCGATTCGCTGGCCGAATGCCTGATGGCGACGCAGGCCCGCGTTGCCGGTCAGGATGTCCGCTTGCTGGCCGCCGATCTGATGGCGCTGACGCCCGAGCAACAGGCCGAGATTGAGGCCTTTGCTCCCGAGAGTGTGGTCTGCTGGCTGATGGGGGCGCCGGCCGAGGTGACCGGAGCGGCAGCAGGTGATGGCGGCCAGGCGGTGGTTGCCTACCGAGAAAAGCTGCATCGCCGGGTTGCCGAACTGGCGGCCGGATTACCGACGGTGACGACGCTGCACCTGGTCGACCGCACCGCCATCCCCTGGCAAGCCAAGGATATCGGCCGCGACACGCTGGTTCGCTACCACGCCGGCAAAACCCTGCTCGACCTGCCGTTTAGCGCCGACCGGCGCAACGCGCTCTATCGCAAGCTCGAAGCCACGACGCAAATGGCGCATCCTGCGCTCAAGGGTGTCGTGCCCACTCTGGCCTCTCTGGTGGCTGAAAGGAAAAACTGACATGTTGGCAATCATTGGCGGCAGTGGTCTGACGACCCTCTCCAACCTCGACGTTTCGCATCGCGAAGTTGTCCGCACCCCCTACGGCGAGCCTTCGGGCGCCATTGTGTTCGGCGAAATTGCCGGCCAGCCGGCGATGTTCCTGCCGCGCCACGGCTACGGCCATACGATCCCGCCGCACCTCGTGAACTATCGTGCCAACCTGTGGGCGCTGCATCATCACAAGGCGAGCGGGATTATTTCCGTGGCTTCGGTCGGCGGCATCCGCAGCGACCTGCAGCCTGGTGAAATCGTGCTGCCCAGCCAGATCATCGATTACACTTGGGGGCGCAAGTCGACCTATTTCGATGGAAATGGCGCCCCGGTAACCCATGTCGACTTTACAGAGCCCTACGACGCCGATCTGCGCCGGCGCATTCGCGAGGCGGCTGCGACGCTTAGCGTCGAGGTCAAGGAGGGCGGGGTGTATGCTGCCACTCAAGGTCCGCGCCTCGAGACGGCGGCCGAGATCGACCGCTTCGAGCGCGATGGTGCCGATCTGGTCGGCATGACCGGCATGCCGGAGGCCGTGCTCGCCCGCGAATTGGGGCTGCCTTATGCCGCCATCAGCGTCATCGCCAACCATGCCGCTGGTCGGGGCAGCAGCGCCAACGGCATCCGTTTCGAGAGCCTGGAACATGTCCTGCAAGAGGCCATGGGCAAGGTCAAGTCGATCATCGAAAAGCTGGTCGGCAGCCCGGACAGCGCGCCACCGATGGGTATGTCGGTTTGATCTAACGGCGCCGCTCGCACGAGGCCGGCCGCAATTGGCCGGCCGTTATCAAATCTTCAGACGTTCCATCAACTCGGTTTCCAGTCGGATGCGGCTGGAACTCTCGCGCAGATCGCCGCCGCTGATCAGGAAAACGTCCTCGGCGCGTTCGCCGAGCGTGGTGATCTTGGCGGTGTGCAGGCTAGCCCGGTGGGCGGCCAGGATGTTGGCGACCGTGTAGAGTAGGCCGGGGCGGTCGGCGGCAACCAGGGAGAGGATGAAGTGCGTTCCCTTCTCGTCGCCGAGGATGCTGGCTTCCGGCTTGATCGGGAAGTGCTTGACTTGGCGCGAGAGGCGTCCCGACGACGGGACGTCGGGCGGCAGTTGTTCGATCAGCCGTTGCTCGAGTTCGTGCTCGATATAGGCGAGCATTTCCCGGTTGTTGTCGCGGTTGGCGACGTCGAGCACGACGAAGCTGTCGAGCGCGTAGCCATGGGCGGTGGTGTGAATCTTGGCATCGACGATGCTATAGCCGGCACGCGCGAAGAAGCCGACGATGCGGGCAAACAGATCAGGCTGGTCCTGTGTGTAGACCATGACCTGAAGGCCATCGCCATCCTGGTAGAGGCGGGCGCGGACGACCGGTTGGTTGTTGAAGATCCGGTAGTGCAGGGAGCGTGTGTGCCAAGCGATTTCTTCGGCCGAGTGGCGCAGGAAATAAACCGTGTCGAGCTGCTTCCAGAGGCGTTCGTGCACGGTGTCGGAGAGCGCGAAGAAGCGGAGCAGGCGCATGGCCTCGGCTTGGCGATCGGCGATCACGCCGTGCGGGGCCGGTGCCTCGCCGCGATTGAGGTGGTGCAGGGTCTGGTAGTACAGATCGGCGAGCAGCTTGCCTTTCCACTGGTTCCAGACCTTCGGACTGGTACCGCGGATGTCGGCATGGGTGAGCAGATAGAGTGCTGAAAGATGGCGTGTATCGCCGACCAGGCGGCTAAAGTTGGCGATGACGTCAGGGTCGGTCAGGTCTTCCTTCTGGGCGACCTGCGACATGACCAGATGGTTCTTGACTAGCCAGACCACGAGTTCGGTATCTTCTTCCTCCAACCCGTGCTGGATGCAGAATTCCCGGGCATCGGCCGTGCCCAGTTCGGAATGATCGCCGCCTCGGCCCTTGGCGATGTCGTGGAACAAGGCCGCGACATAGAGTAGCCACGGGCGGTCGAGCTCGCTGATGATGCGCGAGCAGAGCGGGTATTCGTGGGCGAATTCGCTCATCGTGAAGCGGCGCAGGTTGCGCAGGACCTGCAGGATGTGCTGGTCCACGGTATAGACGTGGAACAGGTCGTGCTGCATCTGGCCGACGATGCGCCCGAAATTGGGCAGGTAGGCACCGAGGATGTCGAGCTGGTTCATGCGCCGGAATTCGTGTACGACGCCACGCGGCCCCTGGATCAGGCGCAGGAAGTTGGCACGGTTGATCGGGTCGGCGCGGAATTCCGGCGTGATCAGGTCTCGCGAGCGCCAGAGGGCGCGCAGGGTGCGGGCCGTCATGCCATGCAGTTCGTGGGTCTCCTGCATGACCAGGAAACTGTCGAGGATGGCCGCCGGGTTCTTCTGGAACAGGTTTTCATCGCGGATATCGAGCAGATTGCCGACCGACTGGAAATTCTCGTCCAGCACCTGCGGCATCTGTTCGTTTTCGGGCGACAGTGCCGCGCCGATGTTCTGCATGATGATGGTGTTGAGCAGGGTGATCGCCTTGGCGTTCAGGTAATACCCCTGCATCAGCTGCTCCGAGGCGCGCTTGGCCGGCGTCGAAGTGAAGCCGAAATGCCCGGCCAGCGTATTCTGGTAATCGAAAAGCAGGCGGTCCTCGCGGCGGCCGACCAGGTGGTGAAGCCGGATGCGCAGGTGGCGCAGGTAGTCCTCGCACTGTGCTGCGTGCTCCTTGCCGGCACCGGTCAGGAAGCCGTTCTTCTCGAGGTCGGCCCAGGTCGCCCCGAAACCGGCTGCCTGCGCCACCCAGAAAATGACCTGCAGGTCGCGCAGGCCACCAGGCGAGTCCTTGCAATTGGGTTCCAGGCTGTAGGGTGTTTCGTTGAAACGCAGATAGCGTTCCTGTTGCTCCAGGCGCTTGGCCTCGAAAAAAACCAGAGGGTCGAGATTGCCGTGCAGACGCTTTTCGAAGGTGGTGAACAGTTTCTTGTTGCCGGTCAGCAGGCGGGCTTCGATCAGGGCGGTCTGCACCGTAATGTCCTTGGATGCCTCTTCGAGACATTCCTGGATGGTGCGCACGCTGTGGCCGATTTCGAGTCCGATGTCCCAGAAGTGCCCGACCAGCCGCTCCAGCTTTTCCTGAACGGGTGTGCTGGCTTCCTGCGGTAACAGGATCAGTAGATCGATGTCGGAGGCCGGGTAGAGTTCACCTCGCCCATAGCCGCCCACCGCGGCAAGTGTCAGGCTGGCGGGGAAATCCAGCGCGTTCCAGAGTTTTTCAAGTATCGAGTCGACCAGGCTGCAACGCCCATGAAGCAAGGCGAGGGCGTCGCCGTTTTTCTCGTAGGCTTGCTGGAGCGCCTGTTGCCCGGATTTGACCTCGGTGCGCAGCGCTGCAATATCGACGGCCATTACTTGATCCATTCAGGCTTCGGGCGGCAGCCGGCGGATAGCGTCATGACCTCGTAGCCGGTCTCGGTTACCAGGATGGTGTGTTCCCACTGTGCCGAGAGACTGCGGTCCTTGGTCACGATGGTCCAGCCGTCGGCCATTTCGCGGATGGCAGCCTTGCCGGCGTTGATCATCGGCTCGATGGTAAACATCATGCCGGGTTCCAGGCGCGGCCCGGTGCCGGCCTTGCCGTAATGGAGAACCTGTGGATCTTCATGGAATTTCTTGCCGATGCCGTGGCCGCAGAATTCGCGGACGACGGAATAGCCGTTCTTCTCGGCATGCTTCTGGATGATGGCGCCGATGTCGCCAAGGTAAGCCCCGGGGCGAACCACTGAAATGCCCAGCCACATGCATTCGAAAGTGATTTCGCAGAGGCGCTTGGCCTGGATCGAGCCCTCGCCGACGACGAACATCCGGCTGGTGTCGCCGTGGTAGCCATCCTTGATGGTGGTGATGTCGAGGTTGATGATGTCGCCGTTCTTCAGGACGCGATCACCCGGTACGCCGTGGCATACCTGCTGATTGACCGAAGTGCAGATCGACTTGGGATAGGGATCGTAGCCCGAGGGAGCGTAATTGAGCGGGGCGGGGATACAGCCCTGCACATTGACCATCAGGTCGTGGCACAACCTGTCTAGTTCTTCGGTGGTGACGCCGACCTTGACGAAGGGCTCGATATAGTCGAGGACTTCGGCGGCGAGGCGCCCGGCGACGCGCATTTTTTCGATGTCTTCAGGCGTCTTGATGGTAATGCTCATGGCTGTTCTGTATGGCGTTCGGGGAGGCGCAAGGATAAAGGATGGGGGGCGTTTCTCAAAGCTGACGGGAGCGAGGCTCGCTTTCAACGAGCTTTGGCCGACGGCAAGCGGAATCGTTCAGTCGTGCAATGCTCATCAAGGCACGTTGACCCTTTTAGATGGGCCTTGTTGCTGCTATAATCCTATGGTTTTTCTCAGTCGTCATGGCTGGAAAGAACGGTTGTGCACGTGGTGTGCATGACCAAAATCCACACATCCGCCGATTAAGGGTGCGCGCCAGAATACAAGAATGGCGGGCGTTTCCGGCGGGTGGCGGTTCAACCCTTAAGGAGTTTTAACATGTCCGTTACCATGCGTGAAATGCTGGAGGCCGGTGTCCATTTCGGTCACCAGACCCGTTTCTGGTCCCCCAAGATGGCCCCGTACATCTTCGGTGCCCGCAACAAGATTCACATCGTCAACCTCGAAAAGACTCTGGCCAAGTACAACGAAGCCATGGCTTTCGTGAAGAAGCTGTCGGCCAATCGCGGCAACATCCTGTTTGTCGGTACCAAGCGCCAGGCTCGTGAAATCATCGCCCAGGAAGCCCAGCGTGCTGGCGCTCCTTATGTTGACCAGCGCTGGCTGGGCGGCATGCTGACCAACTTCAAGACGGTCAAGACCTCGATCAAGCGTCTGAAGGATATGGAGCTGGCCGTTGAAGCCGGCGAACTCGAGCGCATGCCCAAGAAGGAAGCGCTGACCTTCCGTCGCGAACTGGAAAAGCTGCAGAAGTCCATCGGCGGCATCAAGGACATGGCCGGCCTGCCGGACGCCATCTTCGTCATCGACGTCGGCTACCACAAGATCGCCATCACTGAAGCCGAGAAACTCGGTATTCCGGTCATTGGTGTGGTCGATACCAACCACTCCCCGGATGGCGTTTCCTACGTCATCCCCGGTAACGACGACTCTTCGCGCGCCATTCAGTTGTACGCTCGCGGCGTTGCCGACTCCATCCTTGAGGGTCGCAGCCAGGTCATCCAGGAAATCGTTGCCGCCGGTGGTGATGACGAGTTCGTCGAAGTCCAGGAAGAAGCAGCGCAATAAGGATGTAACGGCGGGGCCCCAGGCTCCGCCTGTTTGTTTAGTTCAGGAGAAAAGAATATGGCGGCAATTACCGCAGGCATGGTGGCAGAACTGCGCGGCAAGACCGATGCGCCCATGATGGAATGCAAGAAGGCTCTGACCGAAGCCGACGGCGATATGGTCAAGGCTGAGGAAATCCTCCGCGTCAAGCTGGGCAACAAGGCCTCCAAGGCTGCTGCCCGTATCGCGGCCGAAGGCATCGTCGCGGTCAGCATCACTGCCGACGGCAAGACCGGTGCGATCATCGAAGTCAATAGCGAGACCGACTTCGTTGCCAAAAATGATGAATTCATCGCGCTGGCCAATGGCTCTGCCGCACTGGTTGCCGCGAACAATCCGGCCGATGTCGCTGCATTGTCTGCGTTGCCGATGGGTGAAGGTACGGTCGAGTCGACTCGTTCCGCGCTGGTTGGTAAGATCGGGGAAAACATGTCGATCCGCCGCTTCGTTCGCTACGAAGCCAAGGGTAAGCTGGTTTCCTATATCCATGGCGGTGCCAAGGTTGGTGTCCTGATCGACGTCGTCGGTGGCGACGAACAGTTGGGCAAGGATCTGGCCATGCATATCGCTGCTTCCAAGCCGAAGTCTGTCGATGCTTCCGGCGTTTCCGCCGAACTGCTCGATACCGAGCGTCGCATCGCCATCGAGAAGGCGCGCGAAGCCGGCAAGCCGGAAGCCATGCTCGAGAAGATCGCCGAAGGTACTGTCCAGAAGTACCTCAAGGACGTCACCCTGCTTGGCCAGGTTTTCGTCAAGGCCGAAGATGGCAAGCAGACCATCGAGCAGTTGCTGAAGGCGAAGGGCGCTTCCGTCGCCGGCTTCTCGCTGTTCGTGGTTGGTGAAGGCATCGAGAAAAAGGTTGACGACTTCGCTGCCGAAGTCGCCGCCCAGGCTGCAGCAGCAGCTGCCAAGAAGTAATTAGCGAGGAAAGCCAATGACCACACCCAAGTACAAGCGAATTCTTCTGAAACTCTCCGGCGAGGCCCTGATGGGCAACGACGCCTACGGCATCAATCCGCAGACCATTGCGGGTATTTGCGGGGAGATCAAGGGGGTCGCCGACATGGGTGTGGAGATTGGCGTCGTCATCGGCGGTGGCAACATCTTCCGCGGCATGGCCGGTACGGCCACCGGGATGGATCGCGCCACAGCGGATTACATGGGCATGTTGGCCACGGTGATGAACGCCATGGCGCTGTCCGACGCAATGCGTCAATGTGGCCTGAATGCCCGTGTGCAGTCGGCTCTGAATATCGAGCAGGTGATCGAGCCCTACATCCGGGGCAAGGCCATCCGCTATCTCGAAGAAGGCAAGATCGTCATCTTCGGTGCAGGTACCGGCAACCCCTTCTTCACGACCGATACGGCCGCTGCGCTCCGCGGTTCCGAGATTGGTGCCGAAATCGTCCTCAAGGCGACCAAGGTGGATGGTATCTATTCGGCAGATCCGAAGAAGGATCCCGCAGCGACCCGCTATGACAAGATCAGCTTCAATGAAGCGATCTCCAAGAATCTTGCGGTTATGGATGCGACCGCCTTCGCGCTGTGTCGCGATCAGAAATTGCCAATCAACGTGTTTTCCATCTTCAAATCCGGCGCCCTCAAGCGCGTGGTCTGCGGCGAAGACGAAGGCACGCTGGTTTACTGCTGAGGGAGACAAGGAATGATTTCCGAACTCAAGAAAACTGCTGAAGGCAAGATGCAGAAATCCCTGGAGGCGCTCAAGAACGACCTTCAGAAAATCCGTACCGGACGTGCTCACACCGGTTTGCTGGATCACGTTCAGGTCGATTACTACGGTTCTCCGGTGCCGGTGAATCAGGTTGCCAACATCACTCTGGTCGATGCCCGTACCATCGGCGTTCAACCGTGGGAAAAGAACATGGTTGCGAAGGTCGAAAAGGCCATTCGCGATTCCGATCTCGGCCTCAATCCGGCCACGCAGGGCGAACTGATCCGGGTGCCTATGCCGGCCCTGACCGAAGAGCGCCGTAAGGAAATGATCAAGGTCGTCAAGACCGAAGGCGAGGGCGCCAAGGTGGCGATCCGCAATCTGCGCCGTGATGCCAATACGCATCTCAAGGATGCGCTCAAGAAGGGCGATATCCCTGAGGATGATGAACGCAAGGCACAGGACGATGTTCAGAAGTTGACCGATCGTTATATCGCTGAAGTTGACAAGATGCTCGCCCAGAAAGAGGCCGAGCTCATGCAGGTTTGATCGCCGTTTTCGGCTGATCGCGGCTGCATGGGAATTTTCTCCAGTTCGACCCGGCAAGTGCCGGAAGCGGCCGCAGTGCCCCGGCACGTTGCCGTCATCATGGATGGCAATGGTCGCTGGGCCAAAAAACGTTTTCTGCCGCGTGTGGCCGGTCACGTCAAAGGGGTCGAGTTGGTGCGGGAAATGGTTCGCGCCTGTCTTGAGCGCGGCATCCAGTACCTGACCCTTTTCGCCTTTTCCTCAGAGAACTGGCGTCGGCCGGCCGATGAGGTTTCCCTGCTCATGCAACTGTTTGTCAAGGCGCTGGAGCAGGAGGTTGAGAAGCTCGACCGTAATGGCGTCCGCTTGCGTGTGATCGGTGATCTTTCGGCATTCGAGCCGCGCTTGCAGTCGTTGATTCGCCAGGCGGAGAATAAAACGGCGGGCAACACTCGTCTCGATCTGAATATTGCTGCCAATTACGGCGGACGCTGGGACATCATGCAGGCCTTGAACAAGATGTTGGCGGCTCAGCCGGAAAGGCGTGAGGGCTGGGGGGAAGCGGATCTCGAACCGTATCTCTCGATGCATTTTGCGCCGGAGCCCGATCTGTTCATCCGCACCGGTGGTGAGGAACGCATCAGCAATTTTCTGCTCTGGCAACTGGCCTATACAGAATTGTATTTCACGCCGACCTTGTGGCCGGATTTCGACACGGCCGAGTTTGATAAAGCGATTGCCTCCTACGGCCAGCGCGAGCGCCGCTTCGGGCGAACCAGCGAACAGCTGACGGAAAAGCCGAATGCTTAGGACTCGCATCATCACGGCGCTGATCATCGCTGCCGTGCTAATCCCCGCAATATTTTTTCTCGATCGTGCTGCTTGGTCTCTGCTGACCGGCTTGATTACAGCCATCGCAGCCTGGGAGTTTGCCCGCTTGGCGGCTTTCCGCGTGGCGGCCCAGTTTGCATTTGGTGGATTGGTCGGTGTATTGACCCTTGGAGCGACCTGGTTTCTGCCGGCAGAACGTCTCGACGTCCTGGGGGAAGGGGCGATGCTGCTATCTGTCATTTTTTGGCTGGCGGTTGTCCCCTTCTGGTTACGAGCTCGCTGGCAGGGTGTGGCTGGCTGGAAAATGGCCCTGGTCGGGCTGGTTGTGCTGCTACCCACCTGGGTGGCACTGATCGCATTGCGTGAACGTGCTCCTGCCTGGTTGTTCGCGGCTCTGCTTTTCGTTGCGCTTGCTGACATTGCGGCCTATTTCTTCGGTCGAGCCTTCGGTCGCCGCAAATTGGCGCCGAACATCAGTCCGGGGAAAACATGGGAAGGCGCGTGGGGAGCGATGCTGACGGTGACCGCTCTGGCGATTGGGGCGCAACTGGCGTTCGGTCAAGCCGATGCGAAACGTCTCGTCCTGTTGCTCATCGTCATGCCTTTGCTGACGCTGGTTTCGATTGCCGGTGACCTTTTCGAATCGATGCTCAAGCGTCAGGTCGGTCTCAAGGATAGCAGTCAATTGCTTCCGGGGCACGGCGGCGTGCTCGACCGCATCGACAGTCATACGGCGGCACTGCCGCTGATTGCCTTGTTGCTTGGGTGGCTCGGGTGAGCCTCCAGGGGATAACCGTACTCGGGGCGACCGGTTCGATTGGGCAGTCGACACTCGATGTTGTTCGTCGTCATCCGGATCGCTACCAGGTAGTCGCGTTGACGGCGCATCGTCAGATCGAGCCCCTGGTCGCCGATTGCGTCGAATTCAAGCCCTTGCTCGCTGTCGTGGGCGATGCCGCAACGGCCGATGTGCTTGCAACCAGGCTTGCCGAGCATGGAGTACGGACGGAGGTCGCCTGGGGAGAAAAAGCCCTGGTTCAGGCGGCGACCTTGCCTGGTGCAGATATGGTCATGGCTGCGATTGTCGGCGCTGCTGGTCTGGCCCCCACGCTTGCCGCTGCCCAGGCGGGCCGTCGCGTATTGTTGGCCAACAAGGAAGTGCTGGTCATGGCCGGCGAGCTTTTCATGCACGCAGTGCGCGAACATGGCGCCATGCTGTTGCCAGTGGACAGCGAGCACAACGCCATTTTCCAGTCGTTGCCAGCCGATTTTCCGCGGGGGCTGACTGCCTGCGGCGTGCAGAAAATTCTTCTGACCGCTTCGGGGGGGCCGTTCCGCAATACAGCGTTGGCTGACCTCTCGCAGGTTACGCCGGAACAGGCTTGTGCTCATCCTAACTGGTCTATGGGGCGCAAGATTTCCGTCGATTCGGCAACGATGATGAATAAGGGCCTTGAGGTGATTGAGGCGCGCTGGTTGTTTGATGCCGAGCCTGACCTGATTCAGGTTGTTGTTCATCCGCAGAGTGTCATTCACTCGGCGGTGCAATATGTCGATGGGTCCGTGGTGGCGCAACTAGGCAATCCCGACATGCGCACACCGATTGCCTACGCGATGTCCTGGCCGGAGCGGATTGAGGCTGGCGTTGCGCCGCTCGACCTGTTCAAGATCGCCCATCTCGATTTCTATCAGCCGGATTTCGTGCGTTTCAGGTGCCTGCAACTGGCATATGATGCCCTGCGGGAAGGCGGAACTGCGCCCGCCATCCTCAATGCGGCCAACGAGATTGCAGTTGCTTCCTTCCTTGTCGGCGAACTATCCTTCCTTGGTATTGCCCAGCTTAATGAAGCTGTTCTCGCCGCCTTGCCAGCTGGGCCCGAGGGAAGCCTTGAGGATGTAAGTGCTGCCGATGGGGCTGCGCGCCGGCTAGCCCAACAGATGATTCGGGAAAAGCGTTTCGCGTGAGCGAGCTGCCGTTCTATCTCGCTGCCTTTGTCGTTGTGCTCGCCGTCCTGATCGTCGTGCACGAATTCGGACACTATCTGGCTGCACGCTTGTGCGGGGTCAGGGTTCTGCGTTTCTCGGTCGGGTTCGGGCGCGTTCTCTGGCAGAGGCGACTTGGATTGGATCAGACCGAGTGGGCAGTCAGCCTTTTCCCTCTCGGGGGGTACGTCAAAATGCTTGACGAACGCGAGGGCGATGTTGCTCCTGCCGAGGCGCATCGGGCTTTTAACCGGCAATCCGTCGGACGGCGCAGCATCATTGTTGCAGCGGGACCTTTCGCTAATTTCCTCCTGGCGATGTTGCTCTACTGGTTGGTCTTCATGCAGGGAAGCCTGGAACTCCTGCCTGTACTAGGTACGCCGCCGCAGGGAACGCCTGCGGCGATGGCGGCGATCGCCAACGGTGATCAGGTGCGAACACTTGATGGGCAACCCGTAGCGACCTGGAATGATCTGCGCTGGATGTTGTTGCAGAAAGCAGTAGAGCAGGAAAGCGTTGAGCTCGAAGTCATCAACGAACGCGACGAAATTGCGGTGCGGCGTCTGTATCTTGGTGCAGCAGCGGAAAAAGGTTGGGAGGGCGATGCGCTCGAGCATCTCGGGATCAATTTTTATCGTCCGGCTTTCCCGCCGGTAATCGGGCGCCTGGTTTCCGGTGCTCCGGCCGAGCGGGCAGGCTTGCTGGCGGGGGATCGTGTACTGTCACTCGATGGCCAGGTGATTGCTACTTGGCATGAATTAGTTGTTTTTATTCGCGATGCTGCTGACAGGACGGTGCGGGTCGAATTTGAGCGTGACGGTCAGGTCGATGTCATTGAACTCCAGCCTGAGGCAATTCAGGAGCGCGGCAGGACTGTTGGCAAAATTGGTGTGGCGGTAGCTGATGCGCATGCTGGCCGCGAACTCCGGACTTTTGTCAGCTATGGTTTTTTTGCTGCCGGCGCAAAGGCTGTGGCAGAGACTTGGGACAAGTCAGTCTTTACGCTGGTCATGATGGGCAAGATGCTGACAGGCGAGGTTTCCTGGAAAAATCTTTCCGGGCCGGTAACGATTGCCGATTACGCCGGGCAGTCGGCGCGACTCGGTCTCGATTATTACCTCAAGTTCATGGCTCTGGTCAGCATCAGCCTCGGGGTCTTGAATCTGCTTCCCATCCCGGTGCTGGACGGTGGGCATTTGATGTATCATATGATAGAAGTCGTCAGGCGTCGTCCGCTCACCGAACGGACAATGGAAATCGCCCAGCAGATCGGGATTTCCTTACTTTTCGTCCTGATGGCTTTCGCTTTTTTTAATGACTTGAACCGCCTGTTTTCCGGCTGAATAATGAACAAATCCCTGTTGTCTGTCCTGATTGCCAGTTTCTTTGCTGCACCCGCGCTGGCCTTCGAGCCATTCGCCGTCAAGGACATTCGGGTCGAGGGAATCCAGCGGACAGAAGCCGGTACCGTTTTCAGCTACCTGCCTGTCAAGGTCGGCGATACCCTGACCGACGAAAAGGCTGCGCAGTCCATCAAGGCGCTCTTTGCCACCGGCTTCTTCAAGGATGTCCGGGTCGAGGTCGACAGTGATGTGATGGTGATCGTCGTCCAGGAGCGTCCTGCCATTGCGAAGCTCGATTTCGTTGGTATGAAAGAGTTCGAGAAGGATGCAATTCTCAAGGCGCTCAAGGACACTGGGATTGCAGAAGGTCGCATCTTTGACCGTGCACAGCTCGAAAAAGCCGAGCAGGAACTGAAGCGCCAATATTTGACGCGAGGCAAGTACGGCGCCAACATCACAACGACAGTGACGCCATTGGAGCGTAACCGGGTCGGTATCAACTTCAATATCGAAGAGGGTGTAGCCGCCCGCATCAAACAGATCAATCTGGTCGGTGCTAAATCCTTCAAGGAAAGCGAGTTGCTGGGCAAGTTCGAGTTGACGACTCCCGGCATCCTGACCTGGTATACGAAGAACGATCAGTATTCCCGCCAGAAGCTCTCGGCAGATCTGGAA
Source organism: Dechloromonas sp. (assembly GCA_016791065.1). Lineage (GTDB taxonomy): Bacteria > Pseudomonadota > Gammaproteobacteria > Burkholderiales > Rhodocyclaceae > Azonexus. The sequence goes on from JAEUOD010000124.1 coordinate 56,190, forward strand.
AAACTCAAATCCTTCTACATGAACCAGGGATACCTGGAGTTCAATGTGGAATCGACCCAAGTATCGATCTCGCCGGACAAGCAGGACGTCTACATCACAGTTAACATTAATGAAGGCGAGCGCTATCAGGTTTCGTCCGTGAAGCTGGCGGGCGACTTCGCCATTCCGGAAGATGAACTCAAGAAACTTGTGCTGGTCAATGCCGGTGACGTTTTTTCTCGGGAGCGTCTGAACGATACGACGAAGGCGATCGGCGATCGCTTGGGCAAGGAAGGTTATGCTTTCGCCAACGTGAATGCCGCACCGGAAATCGACAAGGAAAAGCGCAAGGTTGCTTTCACAATATTTGTCGATCCGGGCAAGCGTGTGTATGTGCGCCGGATCAATGTGACCGGCAATACAAAAACACGCGATGAAGTCGTTCGCCGTGAATTGCGCCAGATGGAAGGCGGATGGTATGACGCAGACAAGGTCGCAACCTCGAAGCTGCGCCTTGATCGCCTGGGTTTCTTCAATGATGTGGCTGTCGAAACCCCGGCTGTACCGGGAACAGCGGATCAACTTGATGTGAACCTCAAGGTGACCGAGAAACCGACCGGTAACCTCATGCTGGGTCTGGGCACCTCCAGCACCGACAAGGTCATCGTCTCGGGAGCGATTTCGCAGAATAATTTCCTAGGTAGCGGCAATAACGTGTCGATCCAGGTTAATTCAGCGAAGTCGTATCGTACCTACGTATTCTCCTACACCAATCCGTATTTCACGCCGAACGGTGTCAGCCAGGGCTTCGATGTCTATCACCGTACGGTCAATACCAGTTCGACGGCACTTGCTTACTACAGCTCGGCCTCGACTGGCGGCGGTATCCGTTTCGGCTTCCCGATCGGCGAAAAGCAATCGCTGGGCTTCGGGGTGGGCGTGGACACGACGACGATCACCACCTATGACGATAGCCCGCAATATTACAAAGATTTCGTAAACGAATATGGTGCAACCAATCTGACCATACCGGTGACTGCAAACTGGGTCAGTGATGGCAAGGACAGCTTTTTCTTTCCGACCCGCGGAACCTATCAAAAGGCTGGTATCGAGGTTGCGATGCCGGGCGGTGATTTGACCTACTACCGCGCCAACTATCAGTTGCAGCAGTTCGTTCCCCTGAACAGCAAGTTCACGTTGATGCTCAATGGTGAAGTGGGTTATGCCGATGGCTATGGCAGCACCGGTGGCCTGCCGTTCTACAAGAATCTCTATGCCGGTGGTGTCACCTCGGTGCGCGGCTTCAAGGCGTCCTCGCTTGGTCCGACAGTAGAGGAGAACGGCGACACCTATCGTGTTGGCGGTAACCGTCGCCTGGTGGCGAATGCGGAATTGCTCTGGAGTATCCCGGGCATGGAGAAATCCCTGCGCATGGGCTGGTTTGTCGATGCCGGCTGGGTGTGGGGTAAGGGGCAAAACATCGAGCTGGGCGATATGCGTTATTCCACCGGCTTGTCGGCTGCCTGGGTTTCCCCGGTCGGCCCGTTGAAGTTCAGTGTTGGTTTGCCGCTCAACGATAAGGAAGGCGATAAGGTTGAAACCTTCCAGTTCCAGTTGGGCACCACTTTTTGATTCGGGAGTGTCATCTTGAAAGTTAAGTCTGTCGTTTTTGCTGCCCTGGTTTCTGCGCTTTCCGTGACGGGTGCCGTTGCGGCCGAATTGAAGGTCGGTTATGTCAACACCCAGCGCATTTTCCGCGATGCGCCGGCGGCTCAGAAGGCTGCCAAGAAGCTGGAAGGCGAATTCGCCAAGCGCGATCAGGATCTTCAGCGCATGGCCAAGCAACTCCAAGGCTTGCAGGAAAATCTCGAAAAGAATGCCGTGACCATGGCCGAGAGCGATCGTCGCGCTAAGGAAAAGGAATTCGGCGAGTTGTCGCGTGAGTTCCAGCGCAAGCAGCGTGAGTTCCGTGAAGACCTCAATCTGCGTCAGAATGAAGAAAATGCCGCTGTGATCGAGAAAGCCAACAAGGCGATCAAGCAGATCGCCGAGTCCGACAAGTTTGACCTCATCCTTCAGGATGTGGTTTGGGTCAGCCCGAAGCTGGATATCACCGATCGCGTGATCAAGGCACTCGCCGAAAGCAAGTAATGCCGAATCCGGCGGGTGTGGAACTCTCGCTGGCAGACATCGCCGCCCGCTTGGGCGGCGATGTGCTTGGTGACGCGCAAACACGCATCAGACAGGTCGCCACGCTTGCTTCGGCGCTCGAGGGCGAGATCGGTTTCCTGGCCAATCTGAAATACAAGGGGCAACTGCAGACGACGCGGGCTTCGGCGGTGATCGTTTCGCCCGATTTCGCCGATGCCGTGTCTTTGCCGCGCATCATCTGCCGGAATCCCTACGCCTACTACGCGCGTCTGGCGAGTTTGCTCAATCCTCGTCCTGCCGCGGTACCGGGGATTCATCCCTCGGCGGTTTGTGCATCGGACGTGCCATCGACAGCCAGTATCGGCCCCCATGTCAGTATCGGCCAAGGAGTCGAACTCGGGGCGGGAACGGTCATTCACGCCGGTTGTGTGCTCGGCGATGGTGTCCGGGTCGGAGCCGGTACCGTGCTGTATCCGAATGTTAGCATCTATGCCGGTTGTGAAATTGGCGAGAACTGCGTTGTTCATTCAGGCGTGGTGATTGGAGCCGATGGTTTTGGTTTTGCGCCCGATCAGGGAAAGTGGGTAAAAATCCCGCAGATCGGCCGCGTCATCATCGGCAAAGATGTCGAAATCGGCGCCAGTACGACCATCGATCGTGGCGCATTGGATAATACGATGATCGGCGATGGCTGCAAGATCGACAACCAGATCCAGATCGGCCATAACTGTGTGATCGGCAAGCATTGCGTCGTTGCCGCCTGCGCCGCGATTGCCGGCAGCGTGACCCTGCAGGACAACGTCACTGTCGGTGGCGCGGCGATGATCGCGGGTCATGTCACGATCAGCAGCGGCGCGGTGATTTCCGGTGGTTCGCTGGTCATGAAGAACATCACGAAACCGGGGCAGTACACCAGCGTATTTCCCTTGGAAGAGCACAGCCACTGGCTGCATAACGCGGCTCAGATTCGACATTTGGCGAAGCTGGCCGATCGTGTTTCCGAACTTGAGAAAAAACTTAAGAATATTGATGGAGAGGGTTGATTAAATGGATATTCACGAAATTCTTGAACACTTGCCACACCGTTATCCCTTCCTGTTGGTCGATCGCGTGCTGGCCGTGGAGCCAGGCAAGTCGATCCATGCCTACAAGAACATCACGATGAACGAGCCGTATTTCGTCGGACATTTCCCGCATC
>JAEUOD010000140.1 GCA_016791065.1 Dechloromonas sp.
AAGCCCGATGTCGCCAAGGCCGAGACCGAGAAGTTCCTGAAGAAGGACAAGGTCGATTTCATGACCGGCATCGTCTTCTCCAACATCATGCTCGCCGTCGGCACCAGCGTCTTCGAGCAGAAGACCTTCTACATTTCGGCCAACGCCGGCCCCTCGCAATACGCCGGCGAACAGTGCAATCCCTTCTTCTTCAACGTCGCCTGGCAGAACGACAACCTGCACGAAGCGGTCGGCAAGACCGTGCAGGACAAGGGCTTCAGGAATGTCGTGATCGTCACTCCGAACTATCCGGGCGGCAAGGATGCGGTCTCCGGCTTCAAGCGTTATTACAAGGGCAAGGTCGCCGACGAGATCTACACCAAGCTCGGCCAGCTCGACTACGCCGCCGAATTGGCACAGATCCGCGCCACCAAGCCGGACGCCCTGTTCTTCTTCCTGCCGGGCGGCATGGGCATCAACTTCGTCAAGCAGTTCGTCGCCGCCGGGCTGTCGCGCGACACCCAGTTGTTCGCCCCCGGCTTCTCGGCCGACGAGGACGTAATCAAGGCGGTCGGCGGTTCGATGCTCGGCATGTTCAACTCGTCGCACTGGGCGCACGACATGGACAACGCCGAGAACAAGCGCTTCGTTGCCGATTTCCAGAAGGAATACAACCGCCTGCCCTCGCTCTACGCCTCGCAGGGCTACGATGCGGCGTTGATGATGGACGGCGCCGTGCGCGACGTGAAGGGCAAGGTCGAGGACAAGGCGGCGCTGCAGAAGGCGCTCGAAGCCAAGCGTTTCAAATCGGTGCGCGGCGACTTCAAGTTCAACAGCAACCATTACCCGGTGCAGAACTACTATCTGCGCGCCATCGGCAAGGACGCCAACGGCCGGATCACCAACAAGACGATGGGAACCATCTTCACGAACCATGCTGACGCCTACGTGGCGCAGTGCAAGATGAAGTGACCCAGCTGGTACTCGAGCAGGCCCTCAACGGCCTGCAATTCGGGCTCATGCTCTTCCTGCTGGCGGCCGGGCTGACGCTCGTCTTCGGCATCATGGACTGCATCAACCTGGCCCACGGCTCGCTCTACATGGTTGGGGCCTACTTCGTCGCAGCCGCCGCGCAGGCTGCCGATTCGTTCTGGATCGGTCTCGGTGCGGGCGTCGCCGGGGCGGCCGTGCTCGGTCTCGTTCTCGAGTTGTCCCTGTTTCGTCGCCTCTACCAGCGCGACCACCTGTCGCAGGTGCTCGCCACCTTCGCCCTGATCCTGATCGCCAACGAGGCGGTGCGCGTCATCTGGGGGCCGCAGCCGCTCATGCTCAATCCACCGGAGAGCCTGGCCGGCCCGCTCGAGATTGGCGAATTCTTCTACCCCGCTTATCGACTGCTGATCATCGGCTTCGGCCTGGCCGTCGCCATCCTGCTCTACCTGCTCGTCGCGAAAAGCCGCATCGGCATGTGGGTGCGCGCCGGCGCGGCCAACCGTGAAATGACCGAAGCGCTGGGCATCAACGTCCGCGCCCTGTTTACCGCCGTCTTCGTCTTCGGCGCCGCGCTCTGCGCCCTGGCCGGCGGCCTGCTCGGGCCGCTGCTCGCGGTCCAGGTCGGGATGGGCGAAAGCGTCCTGATCCTCGCCTTCGTCGTCATCATCATCGGCGGCATCGGCTCGATCCGCGGCGCCCTGGTCGGCAGCCTGATCGTCGGCACGGTCGATACCCTCGGCCGGGCGCTGCTGCCGACCCTGCTGCGCGCCCTGTTGCCGGCCGACGCCGCAGCGACACTCGGCCCGGCTCTTGCCTCGATCCTGATCTACGTGCTGATGGCCGGCATCCTCTTCTTCAAGCCGCAAGGCCTTTTCCCGGCGCGCGCCTGATGGCTTTCTACCGTCCCGCTCCCTGGCAAAAGCCCCTTTCCGTCGCCCTGCTGATCGCGGCACTGGCCCTGCCCACGCTGCTGACCGCCATCGGCCAGGAGTTCTACGTCGGCTTTGCGACGCGCGTGCTGATCTTCGCTCTGGCCGCGACCAGCCTCAATCTCGTGCTCGGCTTCGGCGGCATGGTCTCGCTCGGGCATGCCGCCTTCCTCGGTGCCGGGGCCTATGTCGCGGCAATCTGCCAGCAGGCCGGCATCAACGAGGCGCTGCTCGCCTTTCCCGCCGCCATGGGCGTCGCCGGGCTGTTCGCGCTGCTCGTCGGCGCCATCAGCCTGCGCACGCGGGGCGTCTATTTCATCATGATCACCCTGGCGTTCGCCCAGATGGCCTACTACCTCTTCGTCTCGGCCCGCGCCTGGGGCGGCGACGACGGCCTGCCGCTGACTGGGAAGATGGCTTTCGCCGGCATCGGCCTGGGCGGCGATACGCCGCTCTATTACCTCGCCCTCGGCTGTCTGGCCCTGGTCATGCTGCTCTTCGGCCGGCTCGCCGATGCCCGTTTCGGCCGTACGCTGCAGGCCATCCGCGAGAACGAGACGCGCATGGAGGCCCTCGGTTACGCGGTCTTCCGCTATCGCCTGGCCGCCTTCGCGCTCGGCGGCGCGCTGGCCGGACTGGCCGGCGCCCTGCTCGCCAACCTGACCGGCCTGGCCAGCCCCAACCTGCTGCAATGGACGCAATCGGGGACGCTGCTCGTCATGGTCATCATCGGCGGCGTCGGCTATCTCTACGGCGGCGTGGTCGGCGCCCTCATCCTGCTCGTGCTGGAGGAGTTCCTGGTCGGCCTGACGCCACACTGGCACATCGCACTCGGCGTCCTGTTGCTCGGCGTCGTGCTCTTCGCACCCAAGGGCGTTGCCGCCCTCTTCGGGAAACGCCATGGTTGAGGGCCTGCTCGAGGTTCGCGGCCTGTGTCGCCGCTTCGGTGCCATCGAGGCACTCAAGGACATCGACTTCAGCGTCGACACTGGCGAGGTGCATGCCCTGATCGGCCCCAACGGCGCCGGCAAGACGACCTTCATCCACCATGTCTCGGGGGCCCTGCAGCCGGATGCCGGCAGCGTCCGTTTCGCCGGGCAGGACGTCACGACCTTCGGCATGCACCGGCGCGTTGCGGCCGGCATGGCGCGCTCCTACCAGATCACCAACATCTTCCTCGGCCTCGATGCGCTCGACAATGTCGCGCTCGCCGTCCAGGGCCGACCGGATGCCGGCAGCAGCTTCCGCTTCTGGCGGCCGGTCCGCAGCGAGACGGCGCTGTTCGACGAAGCGCGCAGCTACCTCGAACAACTCGGCCTGGGCAGCAAGGCGACAACGCTCGCCGGCAATCTATCGCACGGCGAGCAGCGCGCCCTCGAACTGGCCATGGCGCTGGCGACCAGGCCCCGGCTCCTGCTGCTCGACGAGCCGATGGCCGGCACCGGCCCCGAGGAATCGGCACGCATGGTCGAACTGATCGAACACCTGGCCCGCCACGTCACCATCCTGCTCGTCGAGCACGACATGGATGCTGTCTTCCGCCTCGCCGATCGCATTTCGGTCCTGGTCAACGGCCAGTTGATCTGCACCGGCACGCCGGAAGCCGTCCGCAACGATGCAGCGGTACGCCGCGCCTACCTGGGAGACCACCTGTGAGCGTCCTGCTCGAGATCGCCGGCCTCGAAGTCGCCTATGGACCGAGCCAGGTGCTGTTCGGTATCGACCTGGCGATGGCAGAGGGCGAGGCGGCGACCTTGCTCGGACGAAACGGCATGGGCAAGACGACGACCCTGCGCACGCTCTGCGGCCTGGAACCGGTCAAGGCCGGAACGATCCGCTTCATGGGCGAGAACATCGCCGGCTGGCGGCCCGACCGCATCGGCCGTGCCGGCATCGCCTTGGTGCCGGAAGGGCGACAATGCTTCCCCAATCTCACGGTCGATGAACACCTAGTGGCGTTCCAGGCCAACCGGCGCAAGGTGGCATCGCCCTGGACGCCGACTCGCGTCTACGATCTTTTCCCGCGCCTCTCGGAACGCAAGCGCAATCTCGGCAACCAGCTCTCCGGCGGCGAGCAGCAGATGCTGGCGATCGGCCGCGCCCTGGTCACCAATCCGCGCCTGCTCATCCTCGACGAAGCCACGGAAGGACTCGCGCCGCTGATCCGCGACGAAATCTGGGCCTGCCTCGCCCGTTTGCGCGGCGAAGGCCAGAGCGTGCTGGTCGTGGATAAATACGTGGAAAAACTGATCGGCCTGGCCGACCGCCACACCATCATCGAACGCGGCCAGGTCGTCTGGCAGGGCTCATCGGCAGAACTCGACGCCGATCACGGCATCTGGCACCGCTACCTGGGAATTTGAGGGCGCTCAGGGTGGCGCAAGGTGACCGATATCGCGCTCGATCAGGGCCTCGTCGCCGAGGTTGAGTTCGAGCAGGCGGCGCAGGTGGGTCATGCTGTCGAGGTCGATATCGCGGCAGGCCAGGCCGTAATGCAGGCCCTGGTGGTGCACGATGGCGCACTCCATGCGGATCGTCGCCCCCGTGTTATCGAGGCGGATCTTGAGGGTGCAATTGCTGCCAACGACAGTGAAGAAATCGGCCGGCGGACGGATCAGCGCGCCCTTGAGCGACAAGTCGACCACCTGGACCACGTATTCGCCGCTGGGCAGGAACAGACGCGCTTCGGTCTGGAAGGAAATGCGGGAAAACTGCCGGCGATTGCGTGTCATGGTCGTCTCTCCGTTATGCGTTATTTTCCCTTCATGTTACCCCAAAGCAGTTTGTGCAACTGCATCTGGAAGCGCACGTTCAGGCCGTCTTCGAGGATCCAGCCGGCCAATTCGGTCGGTTCGACGAGGCCCTGGGCAGGTGAGAGCAGCACCGGGCAGAGGGTGTCCAGCACATGCTCGCGGATCGCCTGGCGCGCCCATTCGTAATCGGCCCGCGAAGCGATGATGATCTTGATCTCGTCGCGATCGTTCAGCAAAGGCAGGTTTTCCCAGCGGTTCTTCGCCGATTCGCCGGAATCGGGTGCCTTAAGGTCCATGATGCGCGAGACGCGCGGGTCGACGCCGGCAATATCGATGGCACCCGAGGTTTCCAGCGAGACCTCGTAGCCGGCATCGCAGAGTGCCGTCAGCAGGGGCAGGCACTCCTTCTGCGACAGCGGTTCGCCGCCGGTAACGCAAACCTGCCGGGCCGGGTACTTGCCGACCTCGGCAAGTACCGATTCGATGCTCGCCGGCTCACCGCCGGTGAAACTGTAGGTGGTATCGCACCAGACGCAGCGCAACGGGCAGCCGGTCAGGCGGACGAACACGGTCGGCAGGCCGACGCGGGAGGCTTCCCCCTGCAGGGAGAAGAAAATTTCCGTGAGACGCAGTGCCACTTACTTCTTCTTCAAGCGCTGTTGCGCGGCTTCGGCAGCTTGCGAGGTCGGGTACTTGGCAATCAGGGCTTCCAGCGAGCGCTTGGCAGCAGGGCCGTTGCCGGCCTCCTGCTGGCAGGTCGCGATGGCCAGCCAGGCGTCCGGCGCCTTGGCGCTGTCGGCGTACTTGGTGGTGACAACGCCCTGCGCTTCGATCGCCTTGTTGCAGTTGCGCTGGGCGTACCAGGCATTGCCCAGCCAGTACTGGGCATTGGGCGCCAGCGTGCTGTCCGGGTATTTCTGGACGAAGGCACCGAAGCCGGCGGCGGCCTCCTTGTACTTCGCAGCCTTGAACTGGTTGAGCGCCGCTTCGTATTCCTGGCTCTCGCGCGCAGGATCGGCGGCGGCCTTGGCGTTTCCGCCAGCAGCATCACCGTTCGCTCCAGCAGATGGGCCGCCCTCGAACTTGCGCAGGCGGGTATCGAGATCGAGATAGAAATCCTGCTGACGCTTCTTGGCCAGGTCCAGCTCGTAGGTCAGCGTCTCGATCTGGCCGCGCAGGCGGGCGATTTCCTCCGCCTGGCGCTGGATCTGGGTCGACAGTTCGAGCTGGCCGCGCGCCTGCTGGTCGAATCGCGCCTCGGACTTGATGCGGTAATCGGCGATCTGACGACGTGCTTCCTCGTCGTCGAACATGCCGGCCTGGGCCTGTGTGGCACCGAGGGCGGCAATCAGCAGGGCAATGCGCAGCGGCTGCATGGCTTAGAACTCGCCGCGACCGTCGGCAGCCTTGTAGAGGATGTCGGCACGGCGGTTCTCGGCCCAGGCCGATTCGTCAGCGCCCTGCGCCTTCGGCTTTTCCTCGCCGAGGCTGACCGACTCGACCTGGTCTTCGCGGGCGCCGAGCAGGACCAGCGAACGCTTGACGGCATCGGAACGCTTCTGGCCGAGCGAGAGGTTGTACTCGCGGCTGCCGCGTTCGTCGGTGTTGCCCTGGATCAGGACCTTGAAGCCCTTGTTGGCGACGAGGTACTTGGCGTGGGCGGCAACCAGATCCTGGTATTCGCTCTTCACTTCGTACTTGTCGAGATCGAAGTAGATGCTGCGTTGGGCAAGCTTGCTCTTCGGATCGGTCAGTTCGCGCGGCAGGCCATTGGCGTCGACGCCGCCGGCAACCACGGGAGCAACGCCGGAACGCGAACCGCCGCGCGATTCGACCGGTGCGCCGGAAGCATCGTCAGGAATCGGGGTGGTGCTGCAGCCGAGGATCAGGGCGGAAACGAAAGCGGGAATGAGCAGTTTGTTCATGGAGTTCTCCGTGGTGGGGATTTATTTGAGGAATGGGCCCCAGGCCGGTTCGCGGACATCGCCCGCAGCGACCGAGAGTCTCTGTTTGATCCTGCCATCGCTGGAGACAGCCGATAGGACGCCGCGCCCGCCAATTTCGGTGGCGATCAGGATCATGCGGCTATTGGGGGCGAAGCTCGGGGATTCGTCCTTGTGGGAATCGGTCAGGATCTGCACCTGGCGGCTCGCCAGGTCCATGACCGCCAGCTGGAAGCGGCCTTCGCGACGGCTGATGAAGGCCAGACTCTTGCCGTCGGCCGAAGGACGCGGCGAGACGTTGTAGTTGCTCTCGAAGGTGACGCGCTGGACGTCGCCGCCACCGGCGCTCATGCGGTAGATCTGCGGGCTGCCGCCGCGATCCGAGGTGAAATAGATGCTGCCGCCGTCGGCGGAATAGCGCGGCTCGGTGTCGATACCGCCGGAATTGGTCAGGCGTTGCGGGGCGCCGCTGCCGTCGGCATTGACTGCGTAGATCTGGGAATTGCCGTCCTTGGACAGTACCACGGCCAGCTTGCGGCCGTCCGGCGACCAGGCCGGCGCCGAGTTGGAGCCCTTCTGGTTGGCAACGATGTGGCGTTGGCCGCTGGCGATCGAGTGAACGTAGATGATCGGCTTCTTCTTCTCGAAGGAGACGTAGGCCAGGCGGCCGCCATCCGGCGACCAGACCGGCGAGATGATCGGCTCGGTCGAGGTCAGCGCAGTCGCCGCGCCTTGACCGTCGGCATCGGCGATCTGCAGCAGGAACTGGCCGCGCGACTTGACGACGTAGGCGATGCGGGTCGAGAAGATACCCTTTTCGCCAGTCAGCTTCTCGTAGATGAAGTCGGCGATGCGATGGCCGGCTGCGCGCAACTGCTCGTTGCTCGTGACATAAGCGGCGCCGCCCAGCGACACGGCCTTTTGCGTGTCGTAGAGGCGGAAACGCGCCTCCATGCGGCCATCCGGACTGCGCCCGATGCTGCCGGCGGCAAGCGCGTCGGCGCCACGACTCTTCCAGTCGCCATGATTGATCGGGGAGTTTTCGTCGAGGTTGCTGCCGGTCGCGTCGACCAGCTTGAACAGGCCGCTGCGTTCGAGATCGGAACGCACGGTCGCGGTCACGACACGTGAGGCTGCACCGTCACCGACGAAATCGGCAATCGCCACCGGAATGCGGTTGGCGCCGGCGCCGGTAATCTCGATGGAAAGCTGGGCCTGGGCAAAACCGCTGGAGAGAAGGGCAAAAGCCAGGAAAACACGACGGGAAATTCGATGCATTCTGTTCATTTTCAATAAGTTTGGGCGATTTTACTCTTCAAACGGCTTGTATTTGATCGTTAGCTCGCGCTGAAACAGGGCCGGATCGTCCGGCTTGGGCAGTGGCGAGGACTTGCGAATGGCGCGCTCGATAGCATCGTCAAGCGCCGGATTGCCGCTGGAACGCTTGAGCTTGACGTCGAGCACTTCGCCGGAAGGGAGTTGATTTACAGCAAAGATAGCTTCGGGGTTCCCCTGAATAGATGGAGGCAACATTACGTTCCCTTTAATCTTTGTGCGCAGCATGTTTTTGTATTTCTCACCATCTCCCGAACGCTTATTTGAAGTCGCACGCTGCTCTGCATCAGCTTGAGCTGCAAGTTTTGCATGTAACTCGCTTGCCTTTCGCTGACGCTCTTCGCGTTCAATCATTTCCTTGAACGGATCAACTTTCGGCTGCGGCTTGGCCTCGGGTTTCGGCGGCTCCGGCTTCTTGGGTTCCGGTTTCGGCTCCGGCTTGGGTGGCTCCGGTTTCGGTTCGGGCTTTTTCGGTTCCGGCTTCTTCTTGTCTTCCTTGATCGCGATATCCGGCTTTTTCGGGGGCGGCGGTTCTACCTTGGGTTCCGGCTTGGGCTCGGGTTTCGGTTCCGGCTTGGCCACCGGCTCGGGCGGCGGCGGGGGAGGCGGTACGTAGGTCGCCGGCGTCGGGCGCTCCGACCACAACTCGACTTCCATCACGTCCGGCGCGCTACGCTTCCACTGCACGCCGAGGAAGAGCACCGCAATCAGCCCGACGTGCACCAGGATGGTGAACGCCAGCGCATATTTCTTGCCGGGCTCTTCGGGGCGATCGAGGATCATTTACCGGTGGTCTGTACCAGGAGGCCGACCTTCTTGACCTGGGCGCGCTGCAACTCGTCCATGACGGAGAGCACGACTTCGTACTTGACGCTCTTCGAGCCGGCGATCAGCACCGGCTGCTCGGGATTCTTGTCCTGCGCCGCCTTGATCATGGCCGGCAGTTCCTTGCGGTCGACGCGCATTTCCTTGCCGTTGCCCGCCCGGTCGGTCAGCGTCAGGCTCTCGTCCGACTTGATGCCGACTTCGAGCGGTGCGCTCGGCGCCTGGTTGGCCTTGCCAACCGAGGGCACGTCGATGCTCGAGGTCGTCATCATCGGCGCCGCCACCATGAAGATGACGAGCAGCACGAGCATGACGTCGATGTACGGCACGACGTTGATTTCGCTTTTCAGGCGGCGCTGACGCATGGCCTTATCTCATCTGTCGCTGGAGGATGTTGGAGAACTCCTCCATGAACGACTCGTAGCGCACGGCGAGACGGTCGATGTCGTGCGAGAAGCGGTTGTAGGCGAGCACGGCGGGAATCGCCGCGAAAAGGCCTATGGCGGTGGCGACCAGTGCTTCGGCGATGCCGGGGGCGACCGAGGCGAGCGTTGCCTGGCCGACGTTGGAGAGGCCGCGGAAGGCATGCATGATGCCCCAGACGGTTCCGAACAGGCCGACGTAGGGCGATACCGAGCCGACCGAGGCGAGGAAGGCGAGGTGCGATTCGAGGGCATCCATCTCGCGCTGGTAGGTAGCGCGCATGGCGCGGCGCGAACCATCGACGATATCCTTGGGGTCGAGGTTCTTCTGGCCCTTGAGCTTGGCGAACTCGCGGAAGCCGGCCTCGAAGATGCGCTCCATCGAGCCCGCGTGATGACGGTCGTTGACCGCGCTGTTATAGAGGTTGTTGAGATCGCCACCGGACCAGAAGTCGCGTTCGAAGCTTTCGGTCTTCTCGCGGGCCTGGCGCACTGTGAACCACTTCATGAAAATGTAGTACCACGACATGAAGGAAACGCCGGCGAGCAGGGCCATGACGGCCTGGACGACGGCGCTCGCCTGCAGGATCAGGTGAAGGATGGACATGTCCTGGGTAACGTTCATTTCAGCGCTTCCAGCTTGTGATACAAAAAATCGGGGATGGGGGCGGGCTTCATGGTGGCCATGTCGACGCAGGCGATCTCGACGGTGCCGGTGACCAGTTCCTCGTCGCCGCGCCGGACATGCTGGCGGAAGACGACGCGGACACGGGTGAGTTTCTCGACTTCGAGGCCGACACTCAATTCGTCGTCGAGACGGGCCGGGCGCAGGTATTCGCAACTGGCCTTGCGCGCCACGAAGCCGATGCCGGCCTCGGCGATCAGCGCTGACTGGTCGTGCCCGGCATGCCGCATCCATTCGGTGCGACAGCGTTCGAAGAAGCGGAGGTAGTTGGCGTAATAAACGACGCCGCCGGCGTCGGTATCCTCGTAATAGACACGCACGGGGATCGAAAACGCGTTGGGTTTCGGCTCGAATTTCATCGGGCGATTTTACCTTGCGCCGCAACAAATATTTGTAACGACGTGTTTCGGTTCGGATTTCCGCTCAACGCGCCGGCCAGCGAACGGATGACAGGCCGGAAGGCATCCCGGATAATCCGCCCATGCTTGGCGCCCACCTGATTCATCGCTACCGCCTGATCCTGCTGCTCAGCCTGCTGCTGAGTTGCGGCTTCTTCGCCACCACGCTGTTCGGCTATTTCGTTTCCAAGCAGGCCATCCGCTCGGCGATCATCGGCCAGGACCTGCCGCTGACCTCGAGCAACATCTACTCCGAAATCCAGAAGGACCTGGTACGCCCGGTGCTGATTTCGTCGACCATGGCCCACGACACCTTCGTCCGCGACTGGGTGCTGGCCGGGGAACGCGACGTCGACGCGATGACCCGCTACCTGGCCGAGGTCAAGGAACGCCACGGCGCCTTCAGCAGCTTCTTCGTCTCCGAACGCAGCGGCAAGTACTACACCGGCAGCGGCGTCCTCAAGCAGGTCAGCCCGGACGAACCGCGCGACGCCTGGTATTACCGGGTGCGCGACTTGCAGCAGGACTACGAGATCAACGTCGATCTCGACATGGCCAACCGCGACGCCATGACCATCTTCATCAACTACCGCGTCTACGACTTCGCCGGCAAATACATCGGCGCCACCGGCATCGGCCTGACCGTCGATGCGGTGCGCCGCCTGATCGGCGAATACCAGCGGCGCTTCCAGCGCACCATCTACTTCGCCGATGCCAGCGGCCATATCGTTTTCGGCACGCCGAGCGGCCAGAGCAGCGACCTGCGCAGCCGGCCGGGCCTCGGGCCGATGGTCGATCACATCCTCGCCGAACGCTCCGGCTTCTTCCAGTTCCAGGCTGGTGGCGACAACCACCTGCTCAACGTCAATTACGTGCCGGAACTGAAGTGGACGCTATTTGTCGAGCAGAACGAGGATGTCGCGCTGGCTGGCATCCGGCGCACGCTCTACGTCAATTTCGCGATCAGCCTGGTGGTGACGCTGGTCGTCATCTGGCTGAGTTGGCTGACCCTGCGCCGCTACCAGTCGCGGATCGAGGAAATGGCCTCGACCGACAAGCTGACTGGGCTGCTCAACCGCCACGCCTTCGGCATCCTGATTGAAAAGCTGATGGCCAGCCATCGCCGGCAGCCGCGACCGATCACCTTCCTGCTGGCCGATGTCGATCACTTCAAGACGATCAACGACCGCTACGGCCACCGGACCGGCGACGAAGCGCTGGCCGGCATCGCCGCGCTGCTTCGCGCCAATCTGCGCGAGGCCGATTTCGCGGTGCGCTGGGGTGGCGAGGAATTTCTCGTCGTCCTGCAGGATTGCCCCGCCGCCGAGGGTCGCCAGGTGGCCGAGAAGCTGCGCCAGGCGGTGGCGGCGGCCCGCCCCTGTGCCAGCGAGCCAACGCTGCAGGTAACGCTGAGCATCGGGGTCAGCGAATTCGACGGCGAGGAGACGCCCGACCAGGCGATCAACCGCGCCGACCAGGCCCTCTATGCCGCCAAGGATGGCGGCCGCAACCGGGTGTGGCCAGCCGAAACCGACGCCTGATCTATTCTTCGGACAAGAGGTCGCGGACCACCGCGCTGGCCGGCTCGGCCAGGCCGAGGTGGCGGTAGATGGCCGGCGTCGCGATACGGCCGCGCAGCGTGCGCTGCAGGTAGCCCTGCTGGATCAGGTAGGGTTCGAGCACGTCCTCGATGGTGTCACGCGCTTCGCCGATGGCCGCCGCCAGGTTGTCCACCCCGACCGGGCCGCCGCCGAACTTGTCGATCACCGCCGAGAGCAGTTTGCGGTCCATCAGGTCAAGCCCGGCCGGATCGACGTCGAGCATGTGCAGGGCCAGGTCGGCGACGCCGCGGGTGATCGCGCCATCGGCCTTGACCTCGGCGTAGTCGCGCACGCGGCGCAGCAGGCGGTTGGCGATGCGCGGCGTGCCGCGCGAACGTTTGGCGATTTCCAGTGCGCCTTCGGGGTCGATCGGCGCATTGAGCAGACTGGCCGAACGGCTGACGATGCTTTTCAGCTCCTCGGCCGAATAGAACTCCAACCGGGCGACGATGCCGAAGCGGTCACGCAACGGATTGGTCAACATGCCGGCCCGCGTCGTCGCACCGACCAACGTGAAGGGCGGCAGATCGAGCTTGACCGAACGCGCCGCCGGGCCTTCGCCGATCATGATATCGATCTGGAAATCCTCGAGCGCCGGATAGAGAATTTCTTCAACAACGGGCGAAAGTCGGTGAATTTCGTCGATAAACAGCACATCGTGCGGTTCGAGATTGGTCAGGATGGCAGCCAGGTCGCCGGCCCGTTCTAGCACCGGGCCCGAGGTCTGGCGCAGGTTGACGCCCATTTCGGCGGCGACGATGTGGGCCAATGTCGTCTTGCCCAGGCCGGGCGGGCCGAAGAGCAGGACGTGATCGAGCGAATCGCCACGCTTCCTAGCGGCCTGGATGAAGATTTCCAGCTGTTCGCGGATTTTCTGCTGGCCGGTGTAGTCGGCCAGGCGCTTGGGGCGCAGGGCACGCTCGAGCGCCTCCTCCTGCGCGGACTTGGACTGCGGCGCGATGATGCGCTCGGCGGCGCCCAGCTTGTCGGTTTCGATCATGCGGTGTGTTCCTCGTGTATCCAGCGGCTGAACAGCATCTGGCCCAGCGCGAGCAGCACCGGGCCGAGGAAGATGCCGATGAAGCCGAAGACCAGCACCCCGCCCAGCACGCCGAGGGCGATGAAGAGGATGGACAGCCCGGCGCCGCGCGCCATCAGGAAGGGTTTGACGAAATTGTCGATGCTGCTGATCACGAACAGGCCGTAGAGCACCATGAAGACGGCCCAGGCCGTCTCGCCCTGGCCGTAGAGCCAGAAGGCGGCGCCGCCCCAGATCAGCGGCGGGCCGACCGGGATCATCGACAGGAAGAAGGTGCCGAAGCCGAGCAGCACGGCGGCCGGCACGCCGGCGATCAGGAAGCCGATCATCGCCACCGTACCTTGCGCCACGGCCGTCCCGACGATGCCGAGCATGACTCCGACGACGGTGCCGCGCGCCTTGTCGACCATGCCCTCGCCGAGTTCGCCGCCGAGCTTGCGGGCGGCGACATAGAGCGCATTGGAAACAACGGCGCCATCGCGATAAAGGAAAAAGACTACGAAGAGCACCAGTGCCAGTTGCAGCAGGCCGTTGCCGACGACGGCGCCGGCGCTGAGCAGGAACTGGCGGGCCGGCCCGAGGAAGCGGACGAGGAGTTCGTTGAGCGCCTCGCGGCTGCTCGCGATTTCATGCCAGAAGGCGACCGCCTCGTCGCTGAAAAGCGGCAGGCTGGCAATCCAGGCCGGCGGTTCGGCCGGCAGGCCGCCCTCGAAATAACCGCGGACCAGCTCGACCAGGCGATCCGCCCCGCTGGCCAGCGAACCGGCGAGAAACAGGGTCGGCACGAGCAACAGGAGCATGAGCAGCAGCACCATCAGCGAGGCGCCCAGCGTTTCGCGCCCCCCGAGGCGCGGCAAGAGCTTGCCGGCGTAGAGTTCCCAGGTGCAGACCCAGATCACGAAGGCGAAGAGCACGGCGCCAATGAAGGGCAGCAACACGGCGATGCAGCCGACGATGAGCAGCACCACCAGCGCAATCTGCGCCAGCCGCTTGGGATCGTCCGTGCCGAACATCGATCAGACCTTTGAGAGCAGCTTGAGGGCCTGGCGGATGCCGTCCGAGGTGCCGACGTCGGCCGGCAACTGCTTGAGCGCCGAAGTCGCTTCCTTGTCGTTGTAGCCGAGGGCGAGCAGGGCGTTGAGGATGTCGTCGCGGGCGTCGGCCACCACGGCGCCGCCCAGCGCCACGCTGGTCGTCTCGGCGAGCTTGCCCTTGAGTTCGAGCAGCAGGCGCTCGGCGGTCTTCTTGCCGATGCCCGGCACCTTGATCAGGCGACCGACTTCCTGGCGCGCCACGGCCGCCGCGAGGTCGCCGACCGACAGGCCGGACAGCACCGAGAGCGCGGTCCGCGCGCCGATGCCGGAAATCTTGAGCAGTTGCCGGAAGGCGAAACGCTCCGACTCGCTGAGGAAGCCGTAGAGGTAATGGCCGTCCTCGCGCACCGCGAAGTGGGTGAGCAGGGTGACGCGCTCGCCGGCGCCCGGCAGGTTGTAGAAGGTGCTCATCGGCACGTCGAGTTCGTAGCCGACGCCATTGACGTCGAGCACGATCTGCGGGGGATTCTTTTCGGCCAGCAGGCCGGTGAGGCGTCCGATCATGTGATTACCAGGGTGGCGGCCAGGATCAGGCCGTGCAGGTTGGCGGCAAGGATGGTTTGCTTGATCGCCGGCGCCAGTTCGGCCGGGCGATCGGCATGGGCGAGCAGGTGGCGGGCAGCGAGCAGGGAAAGCGGCAGGGGCAAGAGGGCGGCCAACGTCAGCGGCGACAGGAAACCGGCCGCGACACCACCGAGCAGAATGCTGTAACCGGCCAGCGCGATCAGCAGGTAGCCCCAGCGTGCCCGGGCCGGGCCGAGGCGGACGACGATGGTGTTCTTGCCGACCGAAGCATCGGCCGCACGGTCCGGGAACTGGTTGATGAAGAGGATGTTGGCGACGAAGAGCGCGAAGGGCAGGCCGGCCAACAGCGGCAGGAGATCATAGGCGCCGCGCTGCACGAAGTCGGCGCCGACCGTGACCAGCAGCCAGCCGGCGACGATGGCGAACTCGCCGACACCGCGCGACATCAGGCGCAGCGGCGGTGCCGAGTAGGCCCAGCCGACGACCAGGCCGGCCAGCCCGATCCAGATCAGGCCAACATTGGAGGTCCAGGCCAGCCAGAGGCCGGGTGGGATCACCGAGGCGAGCAGGGCATAGCCGAAGATGCCCATCTCGCGCAGGCCGATAACACCGTTCTGGATGAAGCGGCTGCCACCGGTGAAGGGGAAGAGGCGCTCGGTATTGGCCGCATCCGAGCCGTTCAGCGCATCGTAGTAGTCATTGACGACATTGACCCCGGCATGGGCGACCAGGGCGAAGAAAATGGTCAGGAAAGCCTTGGCGAAATCGATGCTGATGCCCCCCGCCTTGGCCGTCGCCAGCCCGATCAGGCAGCCGACCAGGGTGACGCTGAGAAAGGGCAGGCGGGTCGCCGCGGCATAGCGGGCGACGACACTGGAAAAGGCGGATAGCTGGGGTTCGGCAATCATCGCGTCATCCTATCAGCCGGCCGCCGCGAACGCGATAACCGGCGGTGGCCAGCGCCCCCAGGCCCTGGCCGCCGTGGGCGTGGGCGATGGCGCAGGCCAGCGCGTCGGCGGCATCGGCAGTCGGGGCACCGGAAAGATTGAGCAGCCGGATCACCATGTGCTGGACCTGTTCCTTGGCCGCCTTGCCCTTGCCGACCACGGCCTGCTTGACCTGCAGCGCGGTGTATTCCGCCACCGGCAGGTCGGCATGGACCAGGGCGCTGAGCGCCGCCCCCCGCGCCTGGCCGAGCAGCAGGGTCGATTGCGGATTGACATTGACGAACACGATCTCCACCGCCGCCTGGTTTGGCTGGTAAGTCGCAATCACCTCGCTGATGCCCGCGAACAGCGTCTTGATCCGTTCCGGCAGCGACAGCTTGTCGTTGGACTTGATGCAGCCGCTCGCCACGTAGACCAGTTGGTTGCCGTGCTTTTCAATGACGCCGAAGCCGGTCACCCGCAGGCCGGGGTCGATGCCGAGAATGCGCGGCACGCTCATTTCGCCCGTGCCACCAGATAGACGCCGCTCACGGCGAGCGCCATGCCGAAGGCGGCCAGCACCGTCAATCGCTCGCCGAACATCAGCCAGGCGACCAGGGCCGTCGATAGCGGCGTCAGGTAGAACAGGCTGGCGACGTTAACCGCGCTGCCGCTGCGGATCAGCAGGTTGAGCAGGCTGATCGCGCCGACCGAGAGCACCAGCACGAGCCAGGCGAGAGCGAAGACGAATTCGCCCGTCCATTCGACCCGATAGCCCTCGAAGAAGATCACCCCGAGTGCCGTCACCGCCGCCGTCGGCACGAACTGGATGACCGAGCCGGTGCGCAGGTCGAAACGGGCGCAGAAGCGCTTCTGGTAGAGCGTGCCGGCGGTGATGGCGAGCAGGGCGGCAATCGCCGGCCAGAGCATGGCGCCGAGCGTCGCATCGCCGAACTTGCCGGAGACGACCAGGACGACGCCGATGAAGCCGAGCGCCAGGCCGCCCCATTGCCGGGCACTGACCTTTTCACCAAGCAGCCAGCCGGCGCCGACGGCGGTCAGCAGCGGCTGCATGCCGACGACCAGGGCGGTGATGCCGGCCGGCAGGCCGTGGCCGATGGCGATGAAGACACCGCCGAGGTAGATGGCATGGACGAGCACGCCGGAAACGCCGATATGTACCCACTGCATCGGTTCCTTCGGCCACGGCGCGCGGGTCGCCAACGCGACGGCCGTCATCAGGGCGATGACGCAACCGTAGCGGGTGAGCAGGAAGGAGAGCGGGCCGGCGTAGGGCAGGCCGTACTTCGCCCCGATGAAGCCGGTGCTCCACAGGAAGACGAAGAACAGGGGGTAAAGGCGCTGCATCAAAGAAAAAGGCGGCCTTCTCCGCCGCCTTTTTCGTCGCCGTTCGCGATCGGGATCATTCTTCGATCACGGCCGTGGTGTAGATCTCCTGGACGTCGTCCAGATTCTCCAGCGCGTCGAGCAACTTCTGCATCTTGACGCCATCCTCGCCGGCGAAGACGTTCTCGCCTTCCGGCTTCATCGTCACTTCGCCGAATTCCGGCTTGAAGCCGGCGGCTTCCAGCGCGTCCTTGACGGCGACGAAATCGTTCGGCGCGGTCAGCACTTCGATCGAGCCGTCGTCGTTGGTCGACACGTCCTCGGCACCGGCCTCGATGGCGGCATCCATGAGCGCCGCTTCATCGGTGCCCGGAGCGAAGATCATCTGGCCACAGTGCTTGAACTGGAAGGCGACGCAACCGTCGGAACCCATGTTGCCGCCGAACTTGGAGAAGGCGTGGCGCACTTCGGCCACGGTACGCACCTTGTTGTCGGTCAGGCAGTCGACCATGATCGCCGCGCCGCCGATGCCGTAGCCTTCGTAGCGGATCTCGACGTAATCGACGCCTTCGAGCTCACCGGTGCCTTTTTTGATCGCGGTGTCGATCTTGTCCTTGGGCATGTTGACGCCCTTGGCCTTGTCGACCGCGACGCGCAGGCGCGGATTGAAGCTGATGTCGCCGCCGCCCATCTTGGCGGCAACGGTGATTTCCTTGGCGATCTTGGAGAAGGCGGCGCCGCGCTTCTCGTCCTGGCGACCTTTACGGTGCTGGATATTGGCCCATTTGGA
>JAEUOD010000141.1 GCA_016791065.1 Dechloromonas sp.
GGGTACTGGCCGATACGCTCGATGGCGACGCCGAGGATCTTGTCGGCTTCGTCCTTCATCTTGGAGAGGCTGGCGAAGCCGAAGCGATGCACGTCGCGCAGGGTGCGGTCGACGGCGACCAGCTTGCCGACGGTGATCAGGGCGCGGCCGAAGCCTTCGTGCGTCAGGTGCACCAGCGGCACGGCGAGCAGCTTGCATTCCTTCTCGATGAGCACGGCGATGGCGTTATAGAAGGCCTTGACGCGCGAAATGGTCTCGTCGTCCGGATCGCCGACCAGCGGAATGTTGGCCTTGCGTTCCTTGGTCAGGACGTAGGGATCGAGAATCTTCTCGACGCTCCAGCCCTGATAGGTGCCATAGGTATCGAGGGCGCGCATCTGGCGGGCCATTTCCTTGACGAAATCGGTTTCGAAAATGGGATCGGCAGCAATGGCTTCGGTCATGGTGTTACTCCTTGGAAAATGGGCTGGATTGACTGGAAATCGGGATCAGTTGCGGCGCCGGCATCAGCCCCGGCACCAGGCCGATGGCGATGCGGGCGATGGTCAGCGCGCCGAGGAAGCCGCCGATGGCGCCGAGCGCCGTGGCGCCGTCGCTACCATCGAGCGCCGAGCCGAGCCAGGCGCCGAAGATCATGGCAAATGCCGGGAAGAGGTAGCCGAGCAGCGCCGACAACGTCAGGCGGCTCTCCGGCAGGCCGATGACGACCATGTCGCCGGCCTTGACGCCCTCGCCAACCGGCAGGGTGAGCATCGTCGCCGGGCGACCGGCGGCCATCTTGCCAATGCCGCAGCTGCTGCCCTGGCCGCAGGAAGAGCAGCCGGCGGTTTCCATGGCGACGAAGGCCTTGCCGCCTTCAACCCGCTGCACGATGCCGCGGTGTTCGATCATTTTCGGGTTCATCCTTCCCACCCCTCTTCTTCCATGCTGGCGAAGCGCTCCTCGTCCTTGGCCTTGGTCTGGGCCGCGATGGCCCGGTCGATCCAGGCCACGCCGCCCTCGGTCATGGCTTTGGAAATCTCGGCGAGCAGGTCGTCGATGGCATCGACCTCGTTGATGCGGATCGGCTGCACGCCCGCCGCCATCAGCTTCTTGATGGCCGAGGCGCCAATCGCCATGACATAGACGGCGGCGCAGCCGGCAAGGAAATCAACCTTGGCGGTGAGCTTGTCTTCGTTGCCGTCCATCGCCTCTTCGGCGAACTCGGCGACGCCGACCAGCGTCGCCTTGTCCGGCGTCACTTCATAGACGGCGAACCCCTCGGCCGCGCCGAAGTGCTGATTGACCCGAGTCCGGTCGGTGGAGGCGAAGGCTACCTTGATCACGGCTTCCGGCTCCCGCTTAATGGACCAGACCAGCTGCAGACGACGAGATGACATTTGGCTTGCCGACGCCGAGACCGTCTCGGTCGTCGCCCCAGTAGATTGATCGATAGGCTTCGAGTTCATGGTGTTGTCCCAGCATCAGGTTGGCGATATCGAAGAGGGCCTGCCGGGTTCCCCGGTAGCCCACCCAGGTGCGGGCGTAACCGCCCACGTGGTCGTACTGCGGAAAGCCCGCCCGCATCAGCGGCAGGCCAAGGCGATGCGCCGTTTCGGCGGCATGGGAATTGGACATGATGAATTGCGCGTCGCCCGCCCTGGCTTCCTTTTCCATGTCTTCCAGATCGCCGACGATGACCTTGCTGATCGGCAGGCCGGTCAGGCTTTCGTGTTTGTGTGGGCTGACCGCACTGACCACCTCGGCCCCCATGCTGGTCATGAAACGCACCTGCTGGCCGAGCAGATCGGGATCGGCGGCGAGCGCAACGCGGGCGAAGCCGATCATGAAGTGGCAATCCACCATGGCATCCTGCAGCTGGGCGCGATGGCGCTCGATCTTCTCGGGCACCGGCTTGCCGGAAATCTCGGCGAGCGCCTGGGTAAAGGCATCGCAATCGTCGAGGCCCATCAGGCCTTCGAAACGGTAGTCGGGCACGCCGCTGCGCTTGTTCAGGATGTTCGCCGCCTTGTAGAGCGAGGGGCCGACCACCAGCGTCGCCGCCGATTCGCCCATGATCTCGATCTCCGAACGCGGCGTCCCGCCGATGGTCAGCGACGAGGTTTCAGCCTCGACCAGATGCCCGTCCAGCGAATCGCCGATATCCGGCACGACGATGGGACGCAGGCCGAAAGCCTCGACCCAGTCCTTGATCGCCTCGATGTCGCCCGGCGTCAGCATGGCGGAGGCCAGCACATTGACCTGCTTCGGCCGCTTGCCGACGCTTTGTCTCTCCGGTACCAGCGTCTCGATCAGCGACTCGATGGCCAGCGCGTAGCCACTCTCCAGGCAACCGACGTAATCCGGCGTATTGACCGGCACCACGGCGACATGGGCGAATTCGGGGTGCGCCGCGCGAAACTCCTTGAGCGCCCTGCGAATGTCGGTGCCCTGCGTCTCCGACAGGCCGGTAGTCACCAGGCCGATGATGTCCGGCTTGCTCTTGTCGGAAAGGGTACGCAGCGCCTCGACAATGTTCTCGTCGGCGCCCATGATGGTCGATACCTGATCCATCGCCGTTGTCTGCAGCGGAATCGGCTCGCGGAAGTGGCGTACGAAGAAAACCTTGCCGAAGGCCGTACAGCCCTGCGAACCATGCATCAGCGGCAAGCTGCGGTTGAGCCCGAGGAAGGCGAGCGAAGCGCCAACCGGCTGGCTGACCTTGAGCGGATTTACCGCCAGCGCCTTCTTGGATTGAATGATTTCGGCCATTTGGACATCGTCCCGTTGAGAGTCACCCACTCCCAGCAAGGAACGCGCCAAGAAACTAATCGTTTATATACAGACAATTACGACACACGGACGCTGTCGCAAACACGACAAAAGCGCTGCGCACATCACATTTGCATTTTGGTTTGGCAATCGGCCCGACTTTGCATATCCTGTCGCCCCGATTATCCCGAGCATGCCCATGCGCTACCAAGGCCGCATTACCTCCTGGAAAGACGACAAAGGCTTCGGCTTCATCACGCCCAATGGCGGCGGCGAGCCGCTCTTCGTCCATGTCAGTGCCTTGGCGAATCGGCACCGTCGGCCGCAAGGCAACGAGCTGGTCACCTATGAAGTCGGCCACGACGCTCGCGGACGACTCCAGGCCAGGAATGTGGGCTTTGTCGGCGAGCATTCGGCGCCGACCGGTGGCAACAAGAGCCGGAGTCCGTTTCCGCCGCTCTTCGCACTCGGTTTTCTCGCCTTTGTCGCGGCCATGGCTATGCTTGGCCGACTGCCCCCGATCATTCCGGGGATCTACGTCGTCACCAGCATTCTGGCCTTTCTGGCCTATGGCTTGGACAAATCGGCGGCAAAACGCAATGCCTGGCGCACGAAGGAAAGTACCCTGCACCTCTTCGCATTGCTCGGAGGCTGGCCGGGCGCTCTGGCAGCGCAACGCGTACTGCGCCACAAATCGGCCAAAACCTCCTTCCAGATCGTATTCTGGGCCAGCGTCGCACTCAATTGCGGTGCCCTCGGCTGGTTGCTCTCGGCCTCGGGAGCCTCGGTACTGCGGGCTACGCTCGGGCATAGTAGTTGACTGTTTTCATCAACAAAAATAGGATTTGATCTTCCCAAGGGGGAGTAGCTCTCCGTCGGCGTGTCGTCAATACGGAAGGTCGCCCGACCTTCCCGGTACGTCGGGTGGCAATCGCAAGAGCTGCGGTTGCCGCGAGCAAGACCTTTGCCGCACAGGCGAAGGTTCCGTTACCCAGTTCAGGTCGGTCCGGCGCCAGTGCCGGATAAAGGTGCCGCCGGCTTGCGGCGGCTCGATCGGTAACGGAATGGAGAGCCTGTCATGGAAACAATCGGAACCTGGTGGATGTGGGCGGGATTTTTCGCCATCGTTCTCGTCATGCTGTTCATCGACCTCTTCCTGGTCGGCGGCGGCAAACAGCATCGCGTCAGCTTCCGGGAAGCCGCCACCTGGTCGGTGATCTGGGTCGGCGTCTCGCTACTCTTCGCCGGCGCCTTGTGGTGGCATCTTGACGGCGCGGCGGGACGGGAAATCGCCAACCAGAAGACGCTAGAGTTCGTTACCGGTTACCTGATCGAGAAATCGCTGGCCGTCGACAACGTTTTCGTCTGGCTGATGCTGTTCAGCTTCTTCGCCATTCCCCTCGAACTGCAGAAGCGCGTGCTGATTCTCGGCGTTTTTGGCGCCATCGTCATGCGCACTGTAATGATCTTCGCAGGCGTCTGGCTGATCGCCCATTTCCATTGGCTGCTCTACGTTTTCGGCGCCTTCCTGCTGGTTACCGGCGTCAAGATGTGGTGGTTCGCCGATGAAAAGCCCGACCTGGCCAACAACCCGCTCATCAAGTGGATACGTGGCCACATGAAATTAACGCACGAACTCCAGGGAGACGCCTTCTTCGTCTGGCGCGAGGAAGCCGGCAAGCTCGTGCGCTACGCCACGCCGCTCTTCCTCGTGCTGCTCCTGGTCGAGATTTCCGATCTGATCTTCGCGGTCGATTCGATCCCGGCCATTTTCGCGATCACGACCGACCCTTTCATCGTCCTGACCTCAAACGTCTTCGCGATTCTTGGCCTGCGCGCCATGTATTTTTTGCTTGCCGACATGGCCGACCGCTTTTCGCTGCTCAAGTACGGCCTCGCCCTGGTACTCATGTTCATCGGCACCAAGATGCTGCTCATCGACATTTTCAAGATTCCGGTGCTGTTCTCGCTCGGTGTCGTTGCTGCCATCATCGCCACCTCGATAGTGCTGTCTTTGCGCAAGGATGCACACGAGCGGCTTTCCAGCGCTCACAAGCCCGGCAAAGAGGTTCAGAATCTCTCTGAATAACCTCCACACATGAACGAAAGGACAAGCATGCGAAGCATCCTCTGCCTCACCACGCTGCTGGTTGCCGCCTTTTCCTGCACGGCAGCGGACAACGGGATCGACCCCGGCAAGCGCGAATTCCTCAGCAACTGTGCGACCTGCCATGGCGCCGACGGCAAGGGGGGCGTCCGCCAGCCGAACAGCCTGGCGGTGGCACCACCGGACCTGACACAGCTTTCGAAAGCCAATGCCGGCATCTTCCCGACCGCACGCGTCTACGAAACCATCGACGGCCGCCTCGCCGTCAATTCGCACGGCCCGCGCGACATGCCGGTCTGGGGGCAGGTCTACACCGCCCAGGCGGCAAGCGGCACGGACAACCCGTACGTCGCCGAGGCCAAGGTGCGCCAGCGCATCCACGCGCTGATTGACTATCTCTACCTGATGCAGGAGCGTTAGGCGGACTTGCTTAACTCACCCGGCAGGCGCTCGCTGAGCGTCAGCGGATACCGGAATCCGCCACCAGCTTGCCGCCCGAAGCCATCACGCGTTCGCTGAGTGCCTGCACCGTGGCCTGTGCCTCTTCGGCAGCCTCTTCCATTTCCTCCGCCGTCAGCGGCCGAGCCAGCGCTTCCAGTTCGATGCGTTGAATATTCGGGCATTTCTCGACCACGCCCTGCAGGATGCTATCTACCTTCCTGGCGCCCAGCCCAAACAACACCTTCTCCAGCACGAAGAGCCGGACAACGATGATTTCTTCCGGGCTCTGCACACTGGCCTGCACCGCCTGAATCTCCTGGCGCAGATAGCCCCGGAACTTGAGCGGCGTCACTTCGGCGGGAACCTGCAGGACTGTGGAACGGAACTGACCTTCGATCATGGCGGGCTGGCAAA
This sequence comes from Dechloromonas sp., assembly GCA_016791065.1. Lineage (GTDB taxonomy): Bacteria > Pseudomonadota > Gammaproteobacteria > Burkholderiales > Rhodocyclaceae > Azonexus. The sequence continues at coordinate 5,714 of JAEUOD010000141.1, forward strand.
TCAGGGAAAGCGGCGATTTTCGCAGAAGGCTAAGGGCGAGGAAAGCCGGACGCCCGCTTAGACCAGCACCCGTCGTAGCCCCCGGATTTTACTCCACAGCACCGCCTTGGGCTGCTTAATAGCCATCACCAACATGCAGCGCTCCAGCCAGTCCGGGCGATTCTGCAAACGCTCGATGGCGCGTTCAAGGTCGCGGGCAATCGCCTCGCCGTAGGCGCCCTGTGCCTTGAGAACAGCCTTGCTCAGCAACGGCAACGAAGGGCTCATCATGGCCAGATCAATCACGTCGCGGCTGAACACCCCGTCGTCGCTCCACCGATCCGCATTGGCCAGCAACTTGCTGGTCGCCATATCGAGCGGCGTCAGCGTTGAAACGCCCCATAGCTGATCTTTCCTGCCGGCCGCCGCAAGCTCGATGCGGCCTTCGAGGACGATTTCAAACTTGATCGGCAGATCATCCACCAGCAGCGTCGTGCGAATTCCATACTGATCGGCGCGCACCTCCCGTGCCAACCGAAACTGCTCGCCATCCGGCCGCAATAAGCCGGCAAAGCCCGCGTCTCCAGTCAACAACTGGCGCAGACGGCGATAGCTGTCGAGGTCCGACACCAGAAAATCCATATCGACCGATTCGCGATACTCGCCAAAACGCAAGGCCATCGCCGTGCCGCCGCCAAACAGGCAATTCGCCTCACGCAACAAATCGCTATCCAGCGCCGACAACACCCGCGCAATCCGCCGATGGTGCGACCGCTCAAACATCCCCGGCACCGGGCGCCTCAGCGTCACCGAAAGCCAGTCGCAAGGCATCGATCAAATTCCGCTCACGCGGCAGCAAGGCCGCCTCATCGACATGCCGCCAGTTGCGCTCATAAATCCCCAGCGCCTCGCGCGGCGTCAATTCATCCGTTCCCTGAACCTGCCACGCCAGTTGCTGCAAAGCCGGGAAATCAGCCAGACGAACCCGCGCCGGCAACCAGCCAGCCTTGTCGTCCGCCACCGGTTGCGAAGCCTCGTCGGCCACAACCGTCGCCGAAAAAGTCATCCCCAACGCCGCCAGAACATTCAAGTAAGCCCCCATCGTCACCGAAGGCTCTCCCTGCTCAATGCGATGCACGCTCACCCGCGACATTCCTGAAGCCTCCGCCAGCGCCGTCGCACTCACCCGCAAAGCCTTGCGCTGCGCACGAATGCGGGCTCCAAGCGCGGCAAGCTGATCGGTGACGACTGCGGGGGTGGGTGGGGATTTGGCCGGCATAGTGTATCTCATAATAGGCAAAAATGCGCAATTGTCAATATTGAGAAACATATTTGTGAAATTTTCAGTGGTGTCGGGGCGGATTAAACGATCAGGATTGGTTTGTAGAGGCTTCCATGGTCAACCTGAAAAAACGGCCAAATTTGGAGAGGCCAGAAAGCTAAATGTCTCTGACCCCTTTGGCTGCTGCTTTGGCTGCTGACCCGATTGGCGCTAATAGGGAATGTCATCACCCAAATCAAAAAAAACGGCCTCATCTTCATCATCCTGCTCCAACTCAGCATGTCTATTTGAGTAGGCTCTTGAATTTAGGTATGAATCAGAAACCTCCGGAAATTCAAAGTAATCAAACAAATCATCATCTGAATCAAGCATCCGATTTTTATCATCGTCGGAAAGGGTCGTGTTTTCTTTCCAGACGAAAATCGGGTCAGGTAGTCTGTTTATATCAAAAAACCTTACGGATTCCGACGCCAGCCATGAATACCCTGGGTGGCTTATAGTTGTTTGATTTAAGTGACTAATCCATCCTTGCTCTGCACCTTCGTAGCACAAAAGCCAATGCTCGCAATTGAATGTTGAATGATCCGGTAATAGGTGACGATCAATTTTCTTCTTTAGCTTTCCAATTGACTCTAAATAAAGTGCAATTAATGTCGGCACTGAACCTAGATTGCTCTGCTCTATTGCTCTTACAGCATCTCCACTAATTTGTACGCCAAGCCTAGCTGCTAGCCAGAGTGTCCAAGCTACCTCGCTTTCGTGTTTTGCGGATGCGTGCTCACAGATGATATTGTTTATAACCCCTCTCCAGCCATGCGGCGATATCTGTAATGGGTATCCGTATCTGAAATATGTGTCAGCTATTAACACCACATCTTGAATTGTATTCGGATAGGCCAGAGCAGATCTAAGTAGAAATGCCTCAAAGACAGGCCAGTTGTCTTTCTTTATAATCTCACTCTGCATTTTTCGGATTGCAAATTGCATGACATTTTGCTCTGGCTCTCTTTCTGCCATCGAAAATGCCATATCAAAATAGTGAGTCAGTTGCCTGCGCTGCTTAACCTTTTCTGGTGATAGCTCGTAGTCAGAGAATGAGTGTGTCCATGCATCTTCCATTAGTTTTTCACACGGTATTATTTTTGTTTTAGGCCCATTCATTTTTAGCTCATACTCCGACAGGGAGTTGTTTAGCTTATTTAATGCGAGAACAGCTTCGGAATAGTCCTCAAAAAATAAATAAAAGTCATCAACGTATCTAAGCCCTGTTGGCCATTTCCCTAACTTATCCCGTAGCGAAATATCAACCGATGTTCCAATAATCTCAGATATTATGTGTGACGTGTCAGGGCCAATGGGAATTCCTGCGGTTTGATTTCGCTGGCACTCTGAAACTGCAGCATCTAGTTGATTCCCAAACAACGATGCTCCTCTATTGCGTTTCGCGTTGGCCTTTCCATGTATCGCCCACGAAATAGAGTGGGTATATATCGTTGGAAAGAAGTGAGATATATCAGATATTAGAACATACCTTGCACCACGCGAAAGTAATAGTTTTTTATCAGGTAGTTGATGCGTAGGTGTTATTAGAATAGAGCGACCAGGATTTGAAGAAAATGCAGGTCTGCTTACAGATATTCTAGACTTCGAAAAATGCCCATTAATTGATGACCAATTTTCGCAAATAATTTTAGAAAGCTTTAGTTGTGGTATTGGATTGGTAATTGCTAGTGGTCGCCTGTTGTGGCCAACTCGAGGGGCAGAGTATTTTTCATACGCATATTCTTTGTGCTTTGTGTCAAAAACCCATGCTGGAATCGGTTTTAAAACTAAATTCGCATATTTATCGCTATTGAAACATGGAGGAACTTGAGCCGGGAAAAATCCTTCTTTTAAAACCCAATTTAAGCGCCTATTGGTATTTCGAGGGGCCATTTATCTTCTCCGAGAATTTAGATGCTGACCAAAGGAATAGGTAGATACATTTAATTTGCTCCAACCACAATCAACTCCCTCGTCGCCCTTGTCATAGCCACATACAACAACCGCGCCTCTTCGTCCTTCCGCCCTTCATCTACAACTATCCCAGCACCGGGAATCGCCACCAGCGGAAACTCCAGCCCCTTGCAGCTATGCATGGTCAGGAACTTCACGGTGTCTTCCTTTTCGGCGAAAGTGATGTCGTCCTGATAGGTGACCGGGATGCCGGCTTTGCGTAGCTTGGCCAGCACCGGCTTGCCGATACCGTAGTCGCGGTAGATGACGGCCATCTCGCTCCATGGGGTGCCGGTTTTGTGGGCTTCCTTAAGGTGTTTGGCGATGTAGTCGGCTTCTTCCTGAATGCTCGGGAGCTTGATGAGCAGGGGTTTCGGGCCGTGGCGGCCGGCGCTGATGGGGGCGACGAGGGGGACGCCGTCTTCGTCCGAGGCGCTGGGTTTGAGCAGTTCGCTGGCGATGCCGCAGGCCAGTTCGAGTACTTCCTGCGTGTTGCGGTAGTTGATCTTGAGGATGGTAGTGCGGCCCTGGGCCTGGATGCCGAGGCTCTTGAAGCTGAATTTGTTGTGCCGTCCATTGCCGTAGATGGATTGGGCGTCGTCGTAGAGGACGAGCAGGGAATTGGTGCTCGGATTGACCATCTGGGCGACGAGCTTGAGCCATTCGGGCTGGAAGTCGTGGCCTTCGTCGATGAGCACGGCGTCGTACTGGCCGGCCGGGATGATGTTGGCGTCTACGGCGCGGATGATACGGTCGACGAGTTCGCTGGCGTAGGCATCGCTGTCCTTGCCGTTTTCCGGCAGGCCGGCGTTGAAGGCGACAAGTTGGGCGCGGCACCATTGGTGGAAGGTGTGGACGTGCACTTTGTCGGCCAGCCCCTTGGCGGCCATCGTGCGGGCCAAGCGCTTGGCCAGGGTGCGGTTGTAGCAGAGGATGAGAATCGGCCGGGCGCAGATTCTGGCGAGGTGTTCGGCGCGGTAGCCGAGGATCAGCGTCTTGCCGCTGCCGGCGACGCCGTGGATGACGCGGTGGCCTTCGCCGAGGCTGCGGGCGAGTTGTTCCTGCTGCAGGTCCATGACGCGGACGATGTCGGGGATTTCCGGTTCCTGATCGTCGAAAAGGCCATTCTGTGTCGGCACAGCGATGCGGATTTCGGGGAAGAGGTGCCAGCGGATGCGGTCAATCTGCGGCAGGGCGAGCGGCACGCTGCGGGCGAATGGCAGCATGCCCCACAACCGTTCCTGAAAGGCTTCGGCGTCAACGCTTTCGGTCATTTCGTCCTGACAGATGACGCGGTGCGGCTCGATGACGTCGCCGAGGTTGGTGCTGTCGAATTGCTTGCGGCTGATGTTGGCAAGCACGATGCCATAGCTCCACGGGAAGAGCAGTGTGCCTTTCTTGCTGCCGCTGTTGATGGTCAGTTGCGGGTCGCGTTGCAGCAGGTTGCTGACTTCATGGGCGTATTGCCGGGCTTGTTCGAGCGGGTTGGCGACGCGCTTGAGACCGGTATTGGTGAGGATGCTGGCGCTCGTGCGGTCGATGTCGCGGATGGTGTCGAGCTTCCAGTCCTTGACTTCCAGCACGAGCACGCCGCGGCGCGGGTTGAAGACAACGAAATCGGGATGGACGTTGCGTGGCCCAAGCGGTACGTCGTACCAGAGCAGCCAGTCGTCTTCGAGCTTTTGTTCGAGGCGGTAGGCGAAGCGTCGCTCACCGCCTGTCATATTCGACACGCAGGTGCCGATCGCCGGTATCAGCTCAGCCAAGACCGCCCCCTATGCTTATGTATTCCTCCGATTATGCCATTCCACAGCCAACGGGCGATTGGCTATTGAATCTGGCATACGGCTACCGAGGTTCCACTTGATCTTGCTCGTACAAGGAGCAACCCTGCCGAGCGCCTACCACCTTGCCATTCCACACCGGCAGGCAGAGAATCGTGACAAGGGGGTTACGTTATCGTGTCAGCCTTGCCACCGCTCCGGATAATCGCCCGGCACGCCGGAAGCCCTCGCTTGCCGCTGCCAGGCTGACGCTACCGTGGAAGCCCTTTTCCTCCTCGCCGTCGCCACCGTCGTCATCGTGCTGGTGTTCGACTACACCAACGGCTTCCACGACGCGGCCAACATCGTCGCCACGGTCATCGCCTCGCGTGCAATGACGCCGGCCCAGGCGGTCATCATCGTCGGCGTCTTCGAATTTCTCGGCCCGCTACTCGGCGGCACGGCGGTGGCCAACACCATCGGCAAGTTCGTCGCGCTCGATGGCGTGGCGCCGGTGCTTTCACTCTCCATCCTGCTGTGCGGGCTGATCGGCGCCATTGTCTGGAATCTCGCCACCTGGTACTTCGGCATTCCTTCCTCGTCCTCGCATGCCCTGGTCGGCGGCCTGATCGGCGCGGTCGTCGTCTCGGTTGGCAGCGACCACGTAGTCTGGGGTTTCGCCGAACTGGCCGAAGGCCGGCTGACCGGCATCATGAAGGTGATCGCCGCCCTCCTCCTCTCACCGCTGATCGGCTTCTGGATGGGCTTCCTGGTCCATCGCCTGCTCCGCGTCTTTCTCATGGCTTCCAACCCGGCGGCCAATGCCCGTCTGCGTGCAGCCCAGTTCGTGACCGCCGCCGGCCTCGCCTTTTCGCACGGGGCCAACGATGCCCAGAAAAGCATGGGTATCCTTACCCTCGTACTGCTGCTCGGCGGCTTCATTCCGACGTTCGAGGTGCCGTTCTGGGTGATGCTCGCCTGCGCCACGGCGATCACGCTCGGCATCATGTCCGGCGGCTGGCGCATCGTCCGCACGCTCGGTTTCGCCATCTACCGCGTCCGGCCGATTCACGCCCTCGGCTCGCAACTGACCTCGGCCGGCGTGATCCTGGCCGCCTCGATGGGCGGCGCGCCGGTGTCGACGACCCACGTCGTCGCCACCTCGATCATGGGCATCGGCGCCTCGGAACGGCCGCGCGCCGTACGCTGGTCCAAGGCCAAGGATATCGCCGTAACCTGGATCATCACCATTCCCGGCGCCGCTCTCGTCGCCATCCAGGCCTATGCCCTGGTCAATCTGTTTCTCGGAGGCAAGCCATGAGCGAAACCGCCAGCCCATCGATCTTCCGCCGCCTGTTCGAACGCGTCTTCCCGAAAATGCCGGACTTCTTCGCGCTGCTGACCGAGCAATGCAGCCATGTCGCCCACACGACCGGGCTGCTGGTCGAGTACATGGAGAGCAACAATCCCGCCGTCGGCGAGCAGATTCGCCAGGACGAACACGAGGCCGACCGCGTCAAGGTGCATAACCTGCACACCCTGAACGAGGCCTTTTCGACGCCGATCGACCGCGAGGATCTCTACCGCGCCATCATCGACCTCGACGAGGTGGTCAATTACTGCAAGAGCACCGTCAGCGAGATGTCGGTACTCGGCCTGACGCCCGACAAGCGCTGCCTTGAAATGGCCATGCACATCAAGCTCGGGGCCGATGCCCTCTTCATTGGCTACGGCAAACTCGCTACCCGGCCACAGGAGGCGGCTGCCGATGCCGACACTGCGCGCAAGGCCGAGCGCAAGGTGGAAAAAACCTATCGTCTGGCGATCGCCGAGCTATTCCAGGGCGACGACTACATCCATATGTTCAAGCGGCGCGAAATCTACCGCCACCTCTCCAACGCCGCCGACCGCATGGCCAACTGTGCCAATACGCTGCACGACATCGTCGTGAAGATGTGCTGAGGATTTACGCCGCCAGCGGCGCTCCCAGGGTCGCCGAACTCGCCCACGGCGCCGGCTTGCGGACAGCGGCCCAGACCGGGCTTTCCATCGACAGCGCAAGCTGGCGTGCCAGTTCCGTCATGCCGGTGTAGCCGGCGTAGCCAAATTCGCGTTCCTGGTTGATATCGAGGAAAGGAATCCGTGCCTTGAGCGCGGTGTAGAGATTGCGCCCGCCGGCGATCAGGATGTCGGCCTTGTACTCGTGGTAGGTCGACAGCAGCGCCTTCGGACTGCCATCGTCGATCATCTTGGTGTCTTCGCCCATCAGTTCGCGGATACGCGCCTTGTCCTCTTCGGTGGACTTCTTGGTGCCGGTGGCCACCACCTTCATGCCGAGATCCTGCAGGGCGGAGACGATGGACCAGGACTTTACGCCGCCGGTGTAGAGCAGGACGCGCTTGTCTTTCAGGCGGGCACGCCAGGGCTCCAGGGCGGCATGCGACTTGGCTTCCTCGCGGGCAATGACGGCTTCGGTGCGCGCCATGAGATCGGGGTCGCCAATCAGGCGGGCGAAGTCGCGCAGGGCGTTGGAAACATCCTGAACGCCATAGAAACTGCCCTCGAAAAAGGGAATGCCGAAGTTGTCCTGCATCTTGCGTGCAACGTTGAGCAAGGCCTTGGCGCAAACGACCATATTCACCTTCGCGCGATGCATGGTCTGCACCTCGTGGAAACGGGCGTCGCCGGACAGGGTGCAGAGGATGCGCAGGCCGAGTTCGTCGAAGAGCGGTGCGACATGCCAGAACTCGCCGGCGATGTTGTATTCGCCGATCAGGTTGACGTCGTAGGTCGGCAGGCCGTCGGCGCGCGGCTTGGCCGGTTCGGGCTCGGCGGTGCCGATGACGTGCTTGAACATGGCCTCGCCGGCCAGCCGGTTGCCGAGGTTCTTGGTGCCGTAGAAGCCGGCCGCATCGACCGGCACGGTCGGCACCCCCCAGCGTTCGGTCGCCGCCTTGCAGACGGCCTCGACGTCATCGCCGATCAGCGCAGTGACGCAGGTGTTGTAGATGAAGACGGCCTTCGGCGAATAGCTGTCGATCGCCTGCTTGATCGCATGGAACAGGCGCTTCTCGCCACGGCCCATGACGACATCGGTTTCCGAGAGGTCGGTGGTCATGCCGATGCGGTAGAGCGTGACGCCCGAGGAGCGCGTTCCCCGGTTGTCCCAGGAAGAACCGGCACAGGCAATCGGGCCATGCACGATATGGGCGACGTCGGCGATCGGTAACAGTGCGATCTGCGCGCCGTCGAAGGAACAGCCGCCGGCGGTGGCACCGGGCTTGGGCTTGGCGCAGCCCGACTTTTCCTTCTTGTTATGGTCGCAGGCCGGTTCGTCGAGTAATGCTTGGATTTCGCTGGCTTTCATGCTGTTCTCCGATAGTCCGGAAGCTGATCAGCAAGATGGGTGCCATCTCTATCAATCTGTTTTTATTGCTTTTTCAGGCAGAGGCGTTTGTCACTTTCGCGACAAACGCCCGATTTACCGCTGACGATCAAACCTTCAGCAGCTTGCCGACCTTTTCCAGCAGCTTAGGACCGACGCCCTTGGCACGAAGCACGTCGTCCAGCGCAGCATAGGGCCGGGCGGCAACGATGGCTTCGGCAATGCCCTTGGTCACGCCCTTGATCGCGGCAAGTTCGGCAACGCTGGCCTTATTGACCGAAACCAGCGTGTCCTTGGCGGCTTCCGGCTTGGCTTCAGACTTTTTATCGGCCTTCTTCTCAGCCTTTTTCGGCGCCTCAACGTCCTTGGCGACCTTGGCTTCAGACTTCTTCTCGACCTTGGCTGTCGCCTTCTTGGCCTTGGCCGGAGCAGCCGCCACCGGGGCAACGGCGACCGGTGCTGCCGGCAGGTTGCGGTAGTCGCGCGTCACGTAGCCGGCCGGCGTCCATTCGCACAGCATCAAGGTGAGCGCAGCGCCGGGGTTGGTGGTCACGGCCGGAACGCTGTATTGGCAATCGCTCCAGGCTTCGCCGCCGGCGAGCACGCCGAGCACGAGGCTGGCGACCGGGGTGCCGACCCAGCTGCCGCCAGCATAGGGTACGTCCATTGCCCAGACCTCGAGTGCCAGCGTGCCGCTCAGATTGCCGGCGTCACGCGGATTGACGATGCCGCCGATGGCGATCTCGGCGCTGCCATCCTTGAGTTCGCAACGCACGGCGCCATCGAGGAAGGGCTGGAGGAAAACCTGCTGCGTCGGATAAACCGAGAGGCTACGCACGATCGCCACACCGTCGCTGGTCTGCCCGACCAGCGCCATGGCCATTGTTTGAGCCTTGTCGCCCGCCGGCGGCAGGGCGGGAACGCATCCGGCAACATTGAAGCAACCGGCAACCGAATCCAGCGCCAGCTCTGCCACCTTGACGCCATTCAGCGTCAGTCCTTCAAAACCGTCCACGCTCGCCCAGAGCTGCAGCGCCCAGCTTTCGCCGGCAGCGACATCGCTATCGGCCAGGCTGATGTCGGCGTTGAGATGGATGTAATCGCCATCAAGGCAATAACCGTGGTTCTGGCCCAGATCGGTGGCGGTGTTCGCGGCGTAGTAATTCGTCATGTGCACAGGCAGCTCCCGTTGAAAAAAGGGGCGCATTATAGGCCGCAAATTGTTTCAATTTATCAATCGCTTAGAACATTTTTTCGGCACCGTTTCGGTGCATTTCAAGGTCTACAATTTGTCGTAAAACCGACAGGAAAGCATGTCCTCTAGAAATGTAGTCGCACCTCCGTCAGATGACTAGTTGCGTCCCCAACTCGACCACCCGGTTGGTCGGAATGAGGAAGAAATCGCTGGCGCTGGTCGCATTCTTCGACATCAGGGCAAACAACCTGGCCCGCAATGGCGTGAGCTTGCGGGTCAAGGCGGGAACGATGGTCTCACGGGAGAGATAAAAGGTCGTCTCCATGATGTCGAATCGTTCGCCCAGCCGTTTGCATTGATCGAGCGCGCTCGGAATATCGGGGCTTTCCATGAAGCCGTAGCGCACTATCACACGCATGAAGCCCTTGCCCATGCGATGCAGGTAGATCCGGTCGAAATCGTTGACATAGGGCGTGTCCGCCGTTTGCGCAGTGAGCAAGACCACGCGTTCGTGCAATACCTGATTGTGCTTGAGGTTGTGCAGGAGCGCCGGCGGAACGCCATTCTTGGCACTGGTCATGAATACTGCGGTCCCATTGATGCGATGCACATCGTCGATGGCAGTAATGAAATCCCCCATCGGAATGCTTTGCTTGGCCATTTCCTGCGAGACCAGGGCACGGCCACGGCGCCAGGTCGTCAGTACTGTGAAGGAAACCAGGCCCATCGCGATCGGAAACCATCCCCCTTCGGGAATCTTGATGGCATTGGCCGCGAAGAAGGCAATATCGATGGCCAGGAAAAAGCCGATGACACAGGCGACGAGCGTCCAGTGCCAGCGCCACATCAAGATCATGACGAAGGCGACGAGAACAGTGTCGATCAGCATCGTCCCGGTCACCGCGATGCCATACGCTGCGGCCAGATTTGAAGATGACTTGAAACCGATGACCAGGGCGACAACGGCCAAGTAGAGGCTCCAGTTGGTGAAGGGTACGTAGATCTGCCCCTCTTCGTGGCCGGAGGTATGGACGATCTGCATGCGCGGCAGCAATCCCATCTGGACCGACTGGCGGGCAACTGAAAATGCGCCTGAAATTACTGCCTGCGAGGCAATGACGGTTGCCAGCGTGGCCAGGCCCAGCATGGGAATCAAGGCCCAATCCGGCGCCAGGTGGAAAAACGGATTCTGAATGGCATCCGGTTCGGCCAGCAGGAGGGCTCCTTGCCCGAAATAATTGAGTACCAGCGACGGCATCACGAAGGCGAACCACGCCAGGCGGATGGGAAACCGTCCGAAATGACCCATGTCGGTGTACAGGGCCTCACCGCCGGTCACCGCGAGGACCACCGAACCCAGCGCCAGAAAGGCGAGCCCGGTATGCGTCCCGATGAAGGTCAGCGCATAGGTCGGACTCAGGGCGGCCAGAACCGTCGGGTTATGAACGATCTCGAGGATGCCAAGGATGCCGAGGATGCCGAACCAACCGGTCATGATCGGCCCGAAGAAGAGCCCCACGGCCCCGGTGCCCCGCTTCTGGATAAAGAAGAGGCCAGTGAGTATGCCCAGGGTAATCGGGATCACATAAGGCTTCAGGGCCGGCGTGACCAGTTCCAGACCTTCCACGGCGGACAGCATCGAAATCGCCGGCGTGATCATGCTGTCGCCGTAGAAAAGCGCCGCAGCGAAAATGCCGAGCAGCGTGATCACCCACGACAGGCGGGGATTCTTGGCGCGTTCGGTCACCAGTGCCAGCAGGGCCAGCGAACCGCCCTCCCCTCGATTGTCGGCACGCATGATGACCAGGACGTATTTCAGGGACACCAGCAGCATGATCGACCAGAAGACCATGGACAGGATGCCGAGAATGTTTTCCGGCGTGACCGGAATGGGATGGTGCCCGTTAAAGATTTCCTTCAGCGCATAGAGCGGGCTGGTGCCGATATCGCCGAAGACGACGCCGATGGCGCCCAGCGTCAGCGTGGACAGCGCCTGACGTGATTGCATGATTTCCCCTTGGGCCCCTTTACGGCGCCTGTTGTTTTTCGTCGGGCAGCGGAAAACTGCCGACAATAAGGCCAATCTAGCACTCGCACCTGACCGCAACATGACTTCGGTCAATTTCAACGCGAAAAAAAGAGGGCGGCTCGCGCCGCCCTCTTTTCAATCCGATCGCCCCCGGCCCGCCTTACTGGGCAGGTGCCGGTGCTGCTTGCAGCGGAGTCTCGGCCGCCGCCGGGAGGGCCGTCTTTTTGTGTCCTTCGTCCGGATGCCAGCCAAGTACGACTAGCATGACCATGAAGCCGATGACATAGGCAAGGACAACGTGCCAGCCGTTCTTGACCCACTGGACGGCCGACTTGGCTTCCGGATACATGTTGGAGAGCGCGACACCGGCGGAAGACCCGAACCACAACATCGAACCGCCAAAGCCAACGGCGTAGGCCAGGAATCCCCAGTCGAAACCGCCCTGACGCAAGGCCAGCGCCGTGAGCGGAATATTGTCGAAGACCGCGGACACAAAACCCAGGGCGAAAGCCGATTGCCATGAAGCTGGCGGCAATTCCTCGACCGGCATCATTGAGGCGCAGAGCACCAGCGAGAGCAAGAAGATGGAACCCTTCACGGTCTCCGGCAACAACTCCCAATCGTGGCGGCGCACCGGAATGGTCAGGATGATTGCTGCCCAGACTGCCACGCCGATGAAGGGAAAGTGCTCGGCCAACTCGGGGAACTTGACGTTGATGGTGATATTGGTGGCAACCGCGAAGAGCAGCATGGTCGCGACGATGAAAATCCGCCCCCAATCAACCTTAGTATGGCCATGGGCATGCTTGATGATCGGCGAATAGGCGTGCTGTTGCTTGGCGCCGAAGTAGCCGATGATCAGCAGGGCAATGCCGGCAGCGACATAGGCATCGAACACCACCACCGGGCTGATGCCGTCGATCCACATCATGGTCGTCGTGGTATCGCCAACCACCGAACCTGAGCCGCCTGCATTGGAAGCCGCAACGATGGCTGCGAGGTAGCCGACATGGACCTTGGCCTTGAACAGCTGGTGGGCCATGGCGCCACCGATCAACGCGGCAGCGATATTGTCGAGGAAGCTCGAAATAATGAACACCATGACCAGCATGACGAAGCCGCCTTTCCAGTCGTCCGGCAGGAACTTGGGCAGGATGACCGGCACGTGGCTCTTTTCAAAATGGCGGGCAAGCAGCGCGAAACCGGTGAGCAAGCAAAACAGGTTGGCGATGGTGACCCACTCGTGGCCGAGGTGCCCGACAAAGCCGGCGACGCCCACCCCGGTCTTGAACCCGGTAAAGACAATCTTGTATAGACTAATGGTGAATAACCCGGTCAATGCAACGTACAGCGTGGCATGGTGGAAAAGCGCAACGCCCAGCAGCGTCAGGCCAAACAGGATGAAATCGACGGGAATCCCGCCAACCTTGGGCAACTCGCCTGCCGCAAAAGCAAGTCCGGGCAGAAGGCAAAGCAGTGCTAATAAACGATGCATGGCTGTTCTCTTGATCATTGTGAAATCTGTTGCGTCGTATTCCGACAGGCATGCCGAACCGGCAGGCAAGGCGAAACGCGCATTTTGGCGCCCGTAGCTGCGGTTTTCAACTACGGGTTTCCCTTATCGTAATGCGGAAGCTCAGTCTTCGCCGTTGGTATCACGGCGCGGCACCGTCTCCGGATCGGCGATGATGCCACGGTAGATCTCGATGCGGTCGCCGGGTTTCAGCGCGGCATCGAGCTTGACCAGGCGTCCAAAGACGCCGACCTTCTGCGCCCCGAGATCGATATGCGGGAACTGCTTGAGGATGCCCGAGCGCTCGATGCCTTCGGCGACGGTCGTGGTGTCGGGAACCTCGATGTTGAGCCAGAGTTGCTGGCCGGGTTCGGAATAGGCGATACCGATCTGCATGCGGATTCTCCTGAGTATGGATTCGTTATGCTGCCGCCGGTGCGGCATCGCCGGCATTCGCAGCGGCCTTGTCGGCCATCCGCTTCTCCATGACCCGCTTGCCGGCAAGCAGGAAGCCGAGGATGGCGAAACCACCGGGTGGCAGAATCATCAGCAGTGCGCCGCCGTAGCCCGGCAATTTCATTTCGAGGAAGGCGAATGATGGACCGAGCAGGTTCGAGGCTTGCGCAAACAGGGTGCCGGAACCCAGGAACTCGCGGATCAGGCCGATGAAGGTCAGCGCGCCGGTAAAGCCGAGCCCCATGGCCAGGCCATCGACCGCCGAGGCGGCAACTCCGTTCTTGACGGCGAAAGCCTCGGCCCGGCCAAGGATGGCGCAATTAACCACGATCAGCGCGATGAACAAGCCGAGCACCTTGTAGAGATCATGCAGCCAGGCATTCATCGCCATGTCGACCACGGTCACCAGCGTCGCAATGAGCACGACGAAAACCGGGATGCGGACCTGGGAACTGACCGTGTGCCGGATCATCGAAACCAGGATGTTGGAGACGACCAGCACCGCCGTCGTCGCCAGCCCCATGCCGAGGCCGTTGGTACCGCTCGTCGTCACCGCCATGGTCGGGCACATGGCGAGCAGCTGCGAAAAGACCACGTTCTGGTCCCACAGCCCTTCCTTCATGATGCTGCCGTAGTTGTCGCTCATCGTTCGCTCCTAGCCCGTGATTTCCGATTTGTGCGCGGCGAAGAATTCCAGTCCGCCCTTGACCGCCTTGACCACGGCGCGCGGCGTGATGGTTGCGCCGGCGAACTGGTCGAAGACGCCGCTATCCTTCTTGACGCCCCATTTTTCCGGTGCCGGGTCACCGAGCGACTTGCCGTCGAAATCGGTGATCCATTTATCCTTCTTGACCTCGATCTTGTCGCCCAAACCGGGCGTTTCGGCATGCTTGAGGACGCGCACACCAAGGGTCTTGCCATCGGTATCGACGGCCATCAGCACCTGGATGTCGGCCGCGTAGCCGCGCTCGGCCACCTTGAACAGAGCTGCCTTGACCACGCCGCCCTGGCGGGCGCGGTAGATGGTCATGGTCTTGCCCTTGTTGTCGAGTTCGATCGTGTCCTTGAGGAAATCGTTGTCGGCCATGCCTTGTGGCAGGACTTCCGACAGCGAGTCGCGCAAGTCCTTGGCCTCGGCCGCCGCAATCGCGGCCCCCGTGGCGTTCGATGCCCAGGCCAGCGCACCACTGGCCAGCAAGGCGAAGGCGCCGAGCAGGATGGGTTGGTAACCCATCTTCTCGCGGAAGGATTCGAAATTCATGTCAGGCTCCCTTGCTTTCCGGAATATCGAGCGGCTTGCCCTTGCGGTCGCGGCCGAGGATGCGCGGCTTGACGAAGCGGTCGATGACCGGGGTCAGCGCGTTCATGAGCAGCACCGCGAAGGCCATCCCTTCTGGATAACCGCCGTAGGTCCGGATCACCCAGGTCATGAAGCCGATGCCAAGACCGAAGACGATCTGCCCGCGCCCGGTATTCGGCGACGTGACGTAGTCGGTGGCGATGAAGAAGGCGCCCAGCATGGCTGCCCCCGAGAGCAGATGGCTGGAAACGCTCAGGTAGTGGGCGGGATCGACGGCATGCCCGATGGCGGCCGGAATAGCCAGCCCGGCGAGCACCGCGACCGGCGTATGCCAAGTAATGATGCCACTGGCCAGCAGGTAGAGGCCACCAGCCAGGATGAGCAGCGAAGCCGATTCGCCGAGGCTGCCGGCACGCGTCCCGATCAGGGAGAACAAGGCACCGTGCTCGCCGCTCAGCGAATGCAGGAGATCGATGCCGCGCGCCAATTCGGTCTTGGTATGGCCGAGCAGCGAGGCGCTGGCCATGGCATCGGGCATCGCCTGATTGCCGAGGAAAATCTGCAGACCATGGATGAAGTCTGGCGCTGCCACGGTATTGAGCGGCAAGGGCATGATCCACTGGGTCAGCGGCAGCGGAAAGGAGACGAGCAGCGCGACACGGGCGACCATGGCCGGGTTGAAGACGTTCTGCCCGACACCGCCGAAGACCTGCTTGCCGATCACGATGGCGATGAAGCCGCCGACAATGGCCACCCACCAGGGTGCCCAGGGCGGCAGGGTCATTGCCAGCAGCCAGCCGGTAAGCAGCGCCGAGCCGTCGAACAGCGTGCGCTTGATGCGCGTGACGCCCATCAGTTTGAGCGACAGCGCCTCGAAACCGAGACATGAAAGGATGGTCAGCAGCCAGAGGAAGAACGAAGGCCAGCCGAAAAGCCAGAAACCGTAGAGCGTCGCTGGCACCAGCGCCATCTGGACGCGGAACATGGTGCTGGTGACCGAATTGCCGCCATGCGCATGCGGCGACGCGATGGGCTGAGCGGCCAGGCTTGAGGTAGTCATACGGTTTCTCCTTGTTTCACGGCACCGGTCGCCGCTGTTGCCTGGGCGGCTGCCCGTTCCGCCTTGCGGCGGGCAGCTGCTTCGGCCTTTTCACGCGCTTCGCGCTCGAGACGTTCCTGACGCGCCTGAGCGAGCTTCTTGGTGGACTCGCCGCGCAACTGGTTGCGCTGGCGTGCCGAAAGATCGCCCTTGGCATGGTAGAAATATTGAACCAGCGGGATATGCGAGGGGCAGACGTAGGCGCAGCAGCCGCAGGCGATGCAGTCGGTAAGACCGATGTCGACCGCGCCGTCGAGATCGTCGTTGCGGATGCGGGCGCTCATTTCGAGCGGCAGCAGCCCCATCGGGCAAGCCTTGACGCAACTGCCGCAGCGGATGCAGTTCTCCGGCTCCATGGCCGCCGCCTCGCGGGCGTCGAGCAACAGGATGCCGCTCGTCCCCTTGACCACGGGTACGCGGGTATGCGGCAGGACACTGCCCATCATCGGGCCTCCCATGACGATTTTCGCGACCTGGCCCTTGACCCCGCCCGTGAAGGCAATGAGGTCGCTGACCAAGGTGCCGAGCGGCACCTGATAATTGCCAGGCATGCCGGCGGCACCGCCATTGAGCGTCAGGATACGGCTGACCATCGGCCGCCCGAGACAGATGGCCTCGTGCACCGCATAGGCTGTGCCCACGTTATGAACGATCACGCCGACATCGGCGGCGCGAGCATCGGACGGCACTTCGCGACCGCTCAGCTCGACGATCAACTGGCGATCCGAACCCATCGGATAGCGGGCCGGCACCGGCACGACCGTAACCTCGCCGTAGCGGGCCGATGCCTCGCGCATGGCGGCAATCGCCTCCGGCTTGTTGTCCTCGATGCCGACGCGCGCCTCCTGGGCGCCAGTGGCAATCAGCATCAGCCGAATGCCGGAAACGATGTCCGCGGCGCGTTCGCGCATCAGGCGATCGTCGCAGGAGAGATAAGGCTCGCACTCGCTACCGTTGATGAGCAGCAGATCGATGCCAGAGCGCCTGCCGAGGTTGAGTTTGACTGAAGAAGGAAAAGTTGCCCCGCCAAGTCCGACAACGCCTGCTGCGGCAACGCGCTCGGCGATCTCGGCTGGCGACAGGGCGAAGGGTTCGGCCGCCGGCGACAATTCGCACCAGGCATCCTCGCCATCGACGTCGATCGAGATCGCCATGGCCGGCAAGCCGGAGGAATGAGGAGCGGTGATCTCTCCGACCGCGGAAATGATGCCTGAGGTTGGCGCATGCAGCGGCGCCGAGATATTGCCCTGCGCTGCGGCAATCAGCTCACCCTTCTTCACCCGCTGCCCGACCAGCACGGTCGGCCGGGCGGCGGCCCCGACATGCTGCGAGAGCATCAGATGAAGTCGCGGCGGCAACGGCAGCTTGCGCAAGGACTGATCGGCAGCCGGCCGCTTGTGGTCGGCCGGATGCACGCCCCACTCGCCGCGCAGTATCGTCTTGAAGAGATTCATGAATCCCATGGCCGCTCCCTAGCTCGTCACTTCCTGTGGCGCAGCCGCTGCCTTGGCGGCGGCCGCAGCTTCCCGCTCGGCCTTGCGCTTGGCATTGGCTTCGGCCTTTTCACGAGCCTCGCGCTCGAGGCGCTCCTGACGTTGCTGGGCCAGTTTCTTGGTGGCATCGGTGCGCAGCTTGGCGCGATCCTGTGCCGCCAGCTCGCCCTTGGCATGGACGAAATACTGGACCAGCGGAATCTTCGAGGGGCAGACGTAGGCGCAACAGCCGCAAGCGATGCAGTCCTTGAGGCCGAGCTCAATTGCATCGGTGAGCGCCTCGTTGCGGATGCGGGCGCTCATTTCGAGCGGCAGCAGCCCCATCGGGCAGGCCTTGACGCAGGAACTGCAGCGGATGCACGGGTTCGGCTCCTGCTCCGCCACCTCGGCGGTGTCAAAAGCCAGGATACCGCTCGTGCCTTTGACCACCGGCACACGCCAGTGTGGAATCTGCATGCCCATCATCGGGCCGCCCATGACCCGGCGCGCCAGACCGATGCCGTCGCCTTTGAGGCCACCGGCAAAGGCGATGACCTCCTCGGCCAGCGTACCGATGCGTACCTCGATGTTGCCGGGGTTGGCTGCACAGTGGCCATTGACCGTGACCAGGCGGGAAATCAACGGCTTGCCTTCTCGCACGGCAGCCCGCACCGCAAGCGCCGTACCGACGTTATGAACGATGACGCCAATATCGGCCGGCCGGCCATCGGCCGGCACCTCGATACCGGTCAGCACCTGGATCAGTTGCTTTTCCGAACCCATCGGGTAACGCGCCGGCACCGGGCGGATCTGCACCGTCGGATACAGCGCGGCAGCTGCCTGCATGGCAGCGATGGCCTCCGGCTTGTTGTCTTCGATGCCGACCAGCGCCACCAGTGCCCCGGTGGCATGCAGCATGATGCGAATGCCATCGACGATACCCTCGGCCGCATCGCGCATCAGGCGATCGTCACAGGAAAGATAGGGTTCGCACTCGCCCCCGTTCATGACCAGTGTCGTCACCTTGGCCCGCGAAGCGCCAATCAGTTTGACCGCGGATGGAAAGGCCGCGCCCCCCAGACCGACCACGCCGGCCGCGGCTACCCGCTGGCCGATCTCGGCCGCCGGCAGGGCGAACGGATCGGTACAGGCCTGCAGCGAAATCCACTCGTCGGCACCATCGGCCTCCAGAATGATCGCCGGCAGCGTCAGTCCAGACGGATGTGGCGCCGTAATTTCGGTGACGGCAACGATGGTGCCCGAGGTCGGCGCATGGATCGGCGCCGAAACCATGCCCTGCGCCTCGGCGATCAACTCACCTTTCCTGACTTTCTGGCCAACCAGCACGCTCGGCCGGGCAGCTCCGCCAAGATGCTGTTGCAACGGCAGGTAGAGCTTGGCCGGAACGGGCATGACCCGGACCGGCTGATCGGCGGCCGGACGCTTGTGATCATCCGGATGCACGCCCCAGTCATCGGCGAGGACATGCTTGAAGAGCTTCATGAATCCCATGTCTGATCTCACTCTGCCGCGTTCATGCCAGGGCCGGCTTGGGCATCACCCAGTGCTGCAGGGTGACCGGCACCGGCTTCATCGAGAGCGCCTCAGTCGGGCATTTCTCGACACAGCTCGAACAACCCGTGCAGGCTTCGCGGAAGACGTTATGAATCTGCTTGGCGGCGCCAAGGATGGCGTCGGTCGGGCAGACCTTGCTGCAGCGGCAGCAGCCGATGCAGAGCTCCTCGGCGACGACCGCGATCTTCGGGCCATCGTCGGCCATGTCGGAAAGATCGAGGGTCAGGCCGAGCTTGGCGGCAATCGCCGTGGCCAGCGCCTTGCCGCCCGGCGGGCAGCAGGTCGGGGCAGCCGAACCGTCGGCGATCGCGCCGGCGGCGCCGGAACAACCGGGGAAGCCGCACTGCCCGCAGTTCGAGCCGGGCATCATGGCGATCAGTTCGTCGACCAGCGGATTGCCCTCGACCTGCAGGAATTTGTTGGCGACCCCGAGGATGATGCCGAGCGCGGCACCGAGGATGGTCAAGCTGAGGATGGCGGCGATCATGGTTCCTCCTTAGACGTTCAGGCCCGAGAAGCCCATGAAGGCCAGGGCGAGCAGGCTGATGGTGACGAAGGCAATCGGTGCGCCGGCAAAGGCGGTCGGCACGCGGGCCAGGGCGACGCGCTCACGCAAGCCGGCGAAGATGAGCAGGACGAGGGTGAAGCCCAGTGCCGAACCGAAGCCGTAGAGCAGGCTCTTGAACAGGCTGAACTTCTGCTCGACATTGAGCAGCGCGACGCCGAGCACGGCGCAGTTGGTGGTGATCAACGGCAGGTAGATGCCGAGCGACTGGTAGAGGCCGGGGCTCGACTTCTTGATGAACATTTCGGTGAATTGCACCACCGCCGCGATCACCAGGATGAAGGTGAGGATGCGCAGGTAGCCGAGGCCGAGCGGCTGCAAGAGCCAGTTGTCGAGCATCCAGGATGCACCGGCGGCCAGGGTGATGACGAAGGTCGTCGCCAGGCCCATGCCGAAGGCGCTGTCCATGCTCTTCGAGACGCCCATGACAGGGCACAGGCCGAGGAACTTGATCAGCACCACGTTGTTGACCAGTGCGGTCGAGAGCAGCAGTAGCAGGAATTCGCTCATGGTTCGGAAAATGGTTGGTTGGTTCGGGGCGATCACTGCATAAGGCGTGCCAATCGAAAAGATGAGCAAAAACCCCCACCGGTGCGTCCTTTCCGGCTGATCGCACCAATTTTGTGCATTTTTTGATCGAACAATGTCGCAAAGACGACATCCACTTCGTCGCATTTGCTCCGAACCCCGCACCAGAGGGTGAAACAAGCCGATTGGTGCGATGCGGCATGAAACCTGCTAATCGATAGAAAACGATTACGAGGAGCCTATTCATGTCGGTTGCACCGCTTGCCCAGTCCCGCGTCGAGGCGACGCCGGATGCCGCCCTGCCCCCCGAGGCCTATCGCCAGGCCGTGGATCAGGCTGACCTGGCCATTTCCATTACCGACCCCAAGGCACGCATCTTGTTCGCCAACGAGGCCTTCACCCGCGTCACGGGCTACAGCCGCGACGAGATCATCGGCAAGAACGAATCGGTACTCTCCAATCACACGACGCCGCCGGCTGTTTACAAGGAATTGTGGGGCGAACTCTCGGAACAACGCCCCTGGTCGGGCCGCCTGCTCAACCGGCGCAAGGACGGCGAGCTTTATCTCGCCGAGCTGAGCATCTCGCCGGTGGTCGATGGTGCCGGCAAGACCACCCACTACCTGGGGATGCACCGCGACATCACGGAATTGCACCGTCTGGAACGCGTCGTGCGCAACCAGAAGCACCTGATCGAAACCGTGGTCGATGCCGCACCGATCGCCTTTGCGCTACTCGACCCGACTGGTCGCGTCATTCTTGACAACCAGGAATACAAGAAGCTGGTCACCGACCTGCACGCCAAGGAACCGGCTCACCAGTTGCTCGACAGCCTGGTGCCGGGCTGGAGCGAGCTGCTCGCCAACTCGCCAGAAAACTGCGCCTTCGTCAGCCGCGAAGCTCGTATCGACCGGCCTGCCGGTCGCGCCCGCTGGCTTTCGGTCACCTCATCGGTCATCGACATCCATGCCGATTGCGCCGACAGTTATTTCTGCGCCGCCGGCCAGACCGGCCTGCTGATGGTGATATCGGACATCACCACCCTGCGCGACGAGCAGGAGCGTGCCCGCGCCGCCGCCCTGCAGGCCGTCCTCGCCGAAGAGGAGCGGACCGCCGCTATTCGCGAAGGCTTGTCGGCTGCCATCTTCCGTCTTGAGGAACCGATGAACGTCATGTCCTCGGTGGTCAATGTCCTGCAGCGCCGCGACCCGGCGGCGGCCGACGTGCTCAACCAGGCGCTCGCGGCCAGCCGTGAGCATCTCGAAGCGTTGCGCCAGGTCATCCCGCAGAGCCCTCAGGAGATCGTCGTCCGCGTCAACATCAACGAAATCCTCCGCGACGTGCTCGAAGTCAGCACGCCCCGCCTGCTTGCCGCCGGCGTCGTCGTCGACTGGCAACCGGCGGCTACGCTGCCCCCCATTCTTGGCCGCCCGCTGCAACTGCGCATGCTCTTCAAGGCCCTGGTCGACAATGCCATCGAGGCAATGAACATCAAGGGCTGGAAACGCCGCGAACTGAGCCTGATCAGCACCGTCGCCCACGACTGCATCATCATTTCCGTACTCGACAGCGGCCCCGGCATTCCGCCCGAATGGCGACAGAAGGCCTTCGAGCCATTCTTCACAGCCAAGGGCGGCAGCGGCCGCCACATCGGCACCGGCCTGTCACGCGTCCAGCAGGTGGTCGCCGACCATGGCGGCATCATCGATCTCGACGACAGCCCGAGCGGCGGTTGTGCCGCCATCGTCGAACTCCGCCTCGACGGCGACCCGATCTAATAAAAACAGGCAACGAGAACAGAAACACATGCACGACCACACCCTTCACAAGCTCGATCCCGAATGCCCGCCGACCGGCGGCTTCTGTCGCACCCACGAGCTCAACATCCTGCTGCTCGCCGCGCTCTACGCGGTCAGCCGCGTCCTCAGCCGCTCGCTGGCTTTCAACGAGACGCTGCGCGACGTGCTGCGCGTCCTGCACGACGAAGCCGGCCTCTCCCGCGGACTGATCAGCGTTGTCGATCCCGAAAGCGGCAAACTCAACATCCACACCATCTACAACCCGGACGGTCCGGACTCGGACGATGCCCAGTACGGCCCGGGCGAGGGCGTCATCGGTCTGGTCCTCGAAAAGCCGCGCACCATCAAGCTGGTTCGCGTCGCCGACGAGCCGCGCTTCCTCAACCGGACCAATCTTTACCAGTCCGACCTGCCCTTCATCGCCGTGCCGATCAAGGTCGGCGGCGACCTCAAGGGCGTCCTTGCCGTCCAGCCCGAATTGCCGGAAGACGGCCTGCTTGAGGAGCGCGCCCAGTTCGTCGAGATGGTCGCCAACCTGATTGGACAAAGCTTGCGCCTGTCGATGGAAGTCGCCCAGGAAAAATCCTCGCTGCTCGAAGAGCGCGACCTGCTGCGCCGCACCGTCCGTCACCAGTTCGGCTTCGACAGCATGGTCGGCCGCTCGGCCGTGATGCGCCGGGTGTTCGATCAGGCGCGCATGGTCGCCAAGTGGAACACGACCGTGCTGATCCGCGGCGAGACCGGCACCGGCAAGGAACTGATCGCCAACGCCATCCACTACAACTCGCCGCGCGCCCGCAATGCGCTGGTCCGGCTGAATTGTGCGGCGCTACCCGAGAACCTCCTCGAATCCGAACTCTTCGGCCATGAGCGCGGCGCCTTCACCGGCGCGGTGGAATCGCGCAAGGGACGTTTCGAGCAGGCCCACGGCGGCACCCTCTTCCTCGACGAAATCGGCGAAGTCTCGCCAGCCTTCCAGGCCAAGCTGCTGCGTATCCTGCAGGAAGGCGAGTTCGAGCGGGTCGGCGGCAGCAAGACGATCAAGGTCGATGTGCGGATCATCGCCGCCACCCACCGCGACCTCGAAACCGCCGTCGATATGGGGGATTTCCGCGAGGACTTGTTCTACCGCCTCAACGTCATGCCGCTCTTCCTGCCGCCACTGCGCGAGCGGATCGAGGACATCCCGGAAATCGCCCGCCACCTGCTCGGCAAGATCGGTGGCGAACAGAAGCGCAAGCTGACCCTGACCGACATGGCCAATCGTCGGCTGGCCAGCCACGACTGGCCGGGCAATGTGCGCGAACTGGAAAACTGCCTGGAGCGGGCTGCCGTGCTTTCCGAGGACGGCGTCATCGACGTCGACCTGATCCGTTTCCCGAGCGCCCGCGAACGTCCGAATGCGCCGCGTCCGCAGCGCGGCGGCCCGGCGGCGCCCCCGCCACCGGTCTTCGCCTCGAACAGCGAGGCGGTCGATATCGACGATCCGAATCTCTCGGAAAAGGAACGCGTCATCGCCGCCCTTGAACAGGCCGGCTGGGTCCAGGCCAAGGCCGCCCGCATCCTGGGCATGACGCCGCGCCAGATCGCCTACCGCATCCAGACGCTGAACATCGAGGTCAAGCAGTTCTGAATCTGGCGGGCGCCAGCGCCCGCCAGGGTTTAACACCGCCTCTAGCGGCTGGAGGCGGTCCGGGTCATGCTCCGAAGATCTTTGAAGGCCTTCGGCGTATCG
Source organism: Dechloromonas sp. (assembly GCA_016791065.1). GTDB lineage: Bacteria > Pseudomonadota > Gammaproteobacteria > Burkholderiales > Rhodocyclaceae > Azonexus. Next base: position 29,384 of record JAEUOD010000141.1, read on the forward strand.
GGATCGCCCACCCACAGCGGGCGCTCGACGAACTTGTCGTTGACCAGGCTGCGCGTCGGGTCGAAGCCGTCGAAGCGGAGGCCGGCGAGATCGGCCCAGGTGTGGATGAAATGCATGGTGCTGTACTGGCGGTCGAGCACGTCGCCGCGCACCACACCACGGGTGGCCTGCCACTGCTCGGAAGACCACATCAGGAAGGGCACGGCGTACATCGCATAGGTCGGCGCATGCTCGTTGCGGCCGTTGAAATCGTGCGGCTCGGTATCGAAGACATCCTCGCCGTGGTCGGCGAAATAAAGCAGAAAACCGTTCGGCTTGGTCGCCGCGAAGGTGTCGATCAGGGTCTTGACGACATGATCGTTGAAGAGCAGCGCATTGTCGTACTGGTTGTAGGAAAGTAGCTGGCTATCCTGCAACCAGGCCGGCGTATCCGTGCGATCGGTGAAGCGCTCGTAGTCCGCCGGATAGCGGTAGCGGTACTTCATGTGCGCCCCAAGCAGGTGAACGACGATGAATTTCTTGGGGGCGGGATCCTTGAGCGCTTCCGCGAAAGGCTCGAAGACGGCGCTGTCGTACTGGCTCGAATCCTGGGAAGCGCGGTGATTCAGGTAGACCTGCACATCAGTCTGCTTGGCGAAAGTCGTCAGCATGGTGTTGCGCTCGGTCATCGTTTGCTGGTTGGTGATCCAGTAGGACTTGTAGCCGGCCTGCTTCATCATGTTCATGATCGATGGCTTGCTCAGGTAGAGATCGGGATGCTCCTGATCGGCGAAAGTCAGCACCTGCTGCAGAACCTCGATCGTATAGGGCCGCGACGAGACCACATTGTTGAAGACCTGCAAGCGATCACGCATGGCCTCCAGCCCGGGCGAGGTCTTGCGCGGGTAGCCGTAGAGGCTCATGTGCTGGCGGTTGGTCGATTCGCCGATCACCAGCACCAGCGTGCGCGGTTCGTCCCCGTTCGCATCCGTGAGGTTTTCGAGCGGCGGCATTTGCGCGCTTTGCGCGAGCAGGGCCTGCATGTTGCCAAGGATGGTGCGATAGCGGTAGAAACCGATGCCCAGGTCCCAGGGCGTCACGCGCTGGAAGCGGTTGCCGATTTCGAAGACGGCGGTATCGGCCCGCGCCTCACGCACGACCATCTGCTTGAACATCGGGTAGGCCAGCGTGCCGGCGCAGATGGCGACGACCGCCAGCCCCGCATGCAGCGGCCGGACCGCGAAGTTGCGCACCTGGCGCCAGAGGAGATAGGTCACCGCCGCATGCGCCAGGAAAGCCGGAATCATCCACCAGACGAAATACTGCGCGATGTACTCCTTGCTCTCGGCCGGGTTCGACTCAAAGATGATGAACATCACGCTCTGCGAGAATTCCTGTCGGTAGATGAAGAAATAGCCGAGACCGAGCAGCGAAGTGGCCCACAGCAGGGCGCAGGCAATCCCGGCGACCAACCGTGCCCGCTGCGCGAAGATCAGCACGGGCACCAGCCACAGCAGGCTGAGCAGCAGCCCCTGGCGCACCGGCACGAAGCTGTCACCCGTACGCACCATGATCAGCAGCGGGGTCAGGCAGGAAAGATAGAGGAAGGGCAGATAGGCCCTGACAACGGCCAACCAATCGAAACGACGGCCCGTATCCAGTTTGTTCGAACTCACCTGCACTTGATCACTCCCTCTGCAATTCCGCTGCGGCGGACCCGAAACCATCATGGCGCGGCCCGCAAAGCGCGAGATTATGGCAGAGCAGCTTTAATGAATTCTTAACAAATTCGTAACAGCTCATATCCCGACGACTGCGCAGGTAATGCGAAGCAATGAAAATATTCGGGCAAAGCCTGACTAATTCGTTATAATGCGCGCCCCAAGCGTTCTTAGCTCAGTTGGTAGAGCGTCTGCCTTACACGCAGAATGTCGGCGGTTCGAGCCCGTCAGGACGCACCAGGTTGCCCATGTGGCTCAGTGGTAGAGCACTCCCTTGGTAAGGGAGAGGTCGGCAGTTCGATCCTGCCCATGGGCACCACTATTTTTAGCGTGGTCGCAGCGGTTTGTCGCAAACACGACACAACACATTCACGCCAAACCACTGAATTCATTGGTTTGATACCTGGCATCACCCTTGCAATGGTTTTTCCATCGTCAAGGAGATCAGCATGCCAAAACCCAAGAAACACGTACTCGTCTGCGTCCAGGGCCGCCCCGCCGGGCACCCGCGCGGTTCCTGCCAGGAAAAGGGCTGCGGCCAGACCTGGCAAGCCTTTTCGGATGAATTCACCACCCGCAATCTGTGGGCCTCGGGCTTCCAGCTCACCAACACGGGCTGCCTCGGCCCCTGTCATCTCGGCCCGAGCGTTCTGGTCTACCCGGAAGGCATCATGTACACCGGCGTCAAGCCGGAGGATGTCGGGACCATCATCGACGAGCACCTGATGTTCGACCAGCCGGTCGCCCGCCTGCTCGCCCCGGCCGATGTCTGGTGACGCCATGGAAAAAGTCCAATACGAGATCGGCGACATGATTTTCGCCGCCGAGGACATCCTCAACGATGGCGGCATGCCCGGCATCGAGGAAGAGGAAGGCCTGATCGCCAAGGCCGGCACGCGCGGTGTTGTCATCCACTTCGGCGTCGCCGAGATGGACGAGACGCAGGAAATCTATCTGGTCCAGTTCGAAAACGGTCCTGACGGCAACCTCGGCCATCCGGTCGGCTGCCTGCCGGAAGAACTGACCCAGGTCGAACCGGTTGCCGCCTGAGGCAGACCCATGGCGAAGATCGGCATTTTCTTCGGCACCGACACCGGCCGTACGCGGCTGGTCGCCAAGCAGATCGCCAAGAAACTGGGCGAAGCTGCCGATGCACCGGTCAACATCGGCCGCACCAGCCTGGAAGCCTTTCTCGCCTACGATTCCCTGATCGTCGGCAGCCCGACCCTGGGCGACGGTGAGTTGCCCGGTGAATCGACCGGCCTTAGCCAGCCGAGTTGGGAGGAATTCCTGCCGCAATTGGTCGAAGCCGACCTGAACGGCAAGACGATCGCCATTTTCGGCCTCGGTGACCAGAAGAAATACGCCGGCGAATTCGTCGACGCCATCGGCCTGCTCCACGACGCCTTCGCTGCCCGTGGCGCCAGGGTGGTTGGACGCTGGCCGACGGCGGGCTATGAATTCGAGGCCTCCAAGGCGGTCGACGGAGATGACTTCCTCGGCCTCGCCATCGACCAGCATCACCAGGCCCTGCTCACCGAATCGCGCATCGATGCCTGGCTCGATCAAATCCGACCGGAGTTGCTGCCATGAACGTCAATCCCTGGGCCGCCCCCAAATCCCGTGAAATCCGCCGCGTCCTGGTTTCCCTTGACCAGCGCATCGCCGAGGCCTGCGACATCGTGCCCGACGACGGTGGCGACCCGCACATCGTCACCTTGCGCCATATCGAACTCGACAAGCTGCGTGCCCATGTCTACCTGCACGGTCAGCGCAACGGCACCTATGGCATCTTCTACGAGTACCCACACCCGGTACCCGGCATCCTCGAAACCGAGGAAAACCTCCCCCTACCCAAAGTCCTGGCCAGCCTGGCCATGCATTTCGACGCCTGAGCCTCCACCCCTTTCGTCGTACTGTCGACATCGTTGTATATAAAACAACATAACGAAAACGCGGCAATTAAAATAATTATATAAAACAATAGCTTGGAAACAGGCATTCAATTTGCATTGCCTATTTAGACGTTATAAATCTACACACATCATGGATACGAGATCAGACCGCCCAATTGCGACAACGGAAAACCAGCGGCACAGTGGCTCGGTCACTCCTCCGTGGCGCCAGTTCCTGCCGGCCGAATGGCAGGACGCTGTCGAGGCACCACTACATTTCAAGCACTATCGGGAATATGAGATGAACGCCCAGCGCACCGTCGGTTACGACGCCGACGACCAGCCCTGCTTCACGGCGCATCGCGTTATAGTGACTCGCCCAGTTTCCGACGACGACGAGGAGTACTACAGCGTCGTTAGCTATGGCGAGGAAATGGCTGCCTGGCGGCTGCGCGACGACCGCTGGTTGATCTATCGCGCTTTTACTTCCGGCAATTGCGCTCCGGTCCGCAATTTCTATACCCTTGGCAGCGAGATGCCACGTTAAGCCACGAGAAACCATGCCCAACCTGATTGCTGCCCTGGTCAGCCGCTCCGATAGCGGCGTCGATCAACTCGTTGCCAGTTTTGCCCGCTCGCTGATTGCGCGCGGCCGACGGGTCCGCGGACTGGTTCAGGAAATGCATCCCGACGAACAAGGCTGCACTTTCTCGCTCTGTGACCTCGAAGCCGGCAAGCGTTACGCGATCAGCCAGGATCTCGGCTCCTGCGCCCTTGCCTGCCGTGTCGACACTGCCGGCATCGCCGAAGCCAGCGAAGTCTACCGCCGACTTGACGACAACTCGACCGAACTGGTCATCTTCAACCGTTTTGGCGGACTGGAAGCACAGGGCGAGGGCTTCAGCGCCGAGATGGCCGACATCATGAGCCGCGGCATTCCCAGCCTGACCATTGTCTCGGAAAAACACCGGGACGCGTGGCTGCGCTTTACGGGCGACCTGGCAATTGAACTCGACGGTCGGCCCCAGGCGTTGGAGGAGTGGTTCTCCGGGGCGTATCAGGATGCCCTGTCGGCACACGAATCTTAAAACTGCCGACGGCTTCCCGCCGGCGGCTCAACTGGAACACCGAGCGGCGAACCACGCCCTCAGGGAATCATCGATCGCCCCATACGGATAATCGCTGACCGCCTCGATGCCGGCCTCGGCCAGTCGACCACGCGGGCCATCGCCGACGCGGGCAACAAAGCAGGCCGCGCAATCGGCCAGGGTACGCAGGATGGCATCGCGCTTATCCTCGTCGCCGTAGCCATCCTGGCAATAATGTTCGACCAGGCGTTTTTCCAGAAAGCGCGTGCCATCGGGTGCCAGTTCGTAAATCAGGAAGGCATCGGCATGACCGAAGTGCTCATCGATCTGTACGCCCCCTTTACTCGCCACCCCAACCCTGACAATCCGGTTTGCCGCCATTTCCGCCATCCTTTTCTCTCGTCACGCGAATGAAGAGCAGCCCATCGCAGGCCAGCCCAGGCCTTGAGTAGCAATGAACTTGCCACCCTGGCCCAGGCCGAATGGACGGCCGGAAAACCTCAAGCCGGCACACCGAGAATGACGTTGCTGGCCTTGATCAAGGCCACCGCCGCAACACCCTCCTTGAGCCCAAGTTCCAGAACGGCTTCGTTGGTCACCACCGCGAAGACCAGAGTCCCGCCGGGCAGCGCAATCCCGACTTCGGTATTGACTGCGCCCTTGCGCAGGACGCTGACGGTGCCCGCCAACTGGTTGCGGGCCGAAAACTTCACATCGGCCGCACCGGCCAGCAACATGACCCACGGCGCCTTGACGTAGGCGACCGCCTCCTTGCCAACGGCGAGGCCAAGCGACTTGACGCTGCCCTCTGTCACGATTGCGACAATTTTGTCGCCTCCCGGCAGGGTGAGTTCGACTTCGGCGTTGACCGCCCCATCGACCAGGGCGGTGATTTTTCCTTTGAAAGCATTGCGTGCGCTGACATTCATGATGTTCTCCTGAGAGGTTTAACTATTCTGGCCCGCTTTTCGCTATATACAAACATATCTAGCGATTTGTTGTCGGGTTAGGCACACTTTAGTTCGACCCGTCTGGCGAATTCAACCATAACGCAAGGCTATTTTCCGACTATTTTCTGCATGACAAGCCGGGTTATAGTTACCGCTATATAAAATTGGAAATTACGAAATCATGGATGCCATCCTGCACAAACTGCGCGGCAAACTGGAAGTCGATACCGAATTCGGCACTTTCCTCGGCGATACGCGCATTCGCCTGCTCGAAGCCATCGAGCAACATGGCTCGATCTCCCAGGCAGCAAAAGCCGTGCCGCTCTCCTACAAGGCAGCCTGGGATGCGGTCGATGCCATGAACAATCTGGCCGATCAACCGCTGGTACTACGCTCGACCGGCGGCAAGAATGGCGGCGGCACACTGCTCACCGACCACGGTCGCAAGACCGTCGCCCTCTACCGCGCCCTGGAAGCCGAATACCAGGCCGCCCTCGACCGCCTGACGGAAAGCATGAATGACGGCCAGGCCAGCGACTTCAAGCAGTTCCGCCAACTGCTCAAGCGCATGTCGATGAAGACCAGCGCCCGCAACCAGTTTGCCGGCCACATCGTCGGCCTGCGCGAAGGTCATGTCGATTACGAGGTACGGATCAAGCTCGACGACGAAAACGAGATCGTCGCCGTCATCACCATCGATTCGGCAGAAAACCTCGGCCTGACCATCGGCATGGAGATCAACGCCCTGGTCAAATCGTCCTCGGTGCTGCTGCTCAGCGATCCCACGGTGAAAACCAGCGCCCGTAACCAGTTGTGGGGCGAGATCACCCGCATCCACGACGGTCCGGTCAACTCCGAAATCACCCTCGCCCTGAAGAGCGGCAAATCGGTCTGCGCCGTGGTCACCCACGACAGCGTCGAGCGCCTCGGCCTCGTCGTCGGCGGCCAGGCCTGCGCGGTCTTCAAGGCCTCGGCCGTCATTCTTTGCAAATATTCCTAAGCCTCGGAGAACCCGCCATGAAACGCCTCAGCCTCCTCGTCCTCTCCCTGCTCGCCATCGCCGGCGCTCGCGCCGACGAAGTCCAGGTCGCCGTCGCCGCCAACTTCACCGGCCCGATGCAGGTCATTTCCGTCCTCTTCGAGAAGGATACCGGCCACAAGGCGGTGCTCTCCTACGGTGCAACGGGCAAGTTCTACGCCCAGATCAAGAATGGCGCACCCTTTGAAGTCCTGCTCTCGGCCGACGACGAAACCCCGGCGCGCCTGGTTAAGGAAGGGGCCGCCGTTAGCGGCAGCGCCTTCACCTACGCCATCGGCAAGCTGGTGCTGTGGTCGGCCAACCCGGACCTGATCGATGGCAGTGGCGCAATCCTGAAAAAGGGCGGTTTCAGGCATCTCGCCATCGCCAACCCGAAGACCGCCCCCTATGGCGCGGCTGCCTTGCAAACCCTCGGCAAGCTGGGCGTCGCCGAAACGCTGAAGCCGCTGTTCGTACAGGGCGAGAATATTTCCCAGACCCAGCAGTTCGTCATCACCGGCGCGGCCGAACTGGGCTTCGTCGCCTTTTCGCAAGTGATCAAGAACGACAGGATCGGTTCCGGCTCGGGCTGGATCGTGCCGGAGAACCTCTACGATCCGATCCGCCAGGATGTCGTGATCCTCGCCAAGGGCAAGGACAAGGCCGCTGCCACGGCCCTGCTGAGCTATCTGAAGACACCGAAAGCCGCCGCCGTCATCAAGTCCTTCGGTTACTCCCTGCCCTGAGCACCACCCGCCGCCATGAGCCCCTACACCCTGCCCGACAGCTTTCTCGAAAGCCTCCTCCACGACGACACGCCCTGCGGCGACGCCACCAGCTTCGCCCTCGGTCTCGCCGGGCAGCCCGGCCGGTTGCTCTGCAGCGCCCGCTACGACATGGTGGTCTGCGGTAGCGAGGAGGCGATCCGCTTCGGCGAATTGCGCGGCCTGCGTGCGGTCGGGCCGTGTCGGGCCAGCGGCGAAGCGCTGGCGGCCGGCGAAACGATTCTCTGCCTCGAAGGCCCGGCCGGCGCCCTGCACGCCGTCTGGAAAACGGCGCAGACGCTGATGGAATACCTCTCGGGCATCACCACCGCCACGGCCGCGATTGTCGCTGCCGCCCGGCGCGGCGACCCGCATGCCGGCGTCGTCTGCACCCGCAAGAACTTCCCCGGCACCAGGGCTGCCGCCGTGAAGGCGGTACTCAGCGGCGGCGCCAGCCCACACCGCCTGAGCCTCTCGGAGACCCTGCTCGTCTTCGCCGAGCATCGTGCCTTTTTTCCCGACGACAGACCGTCCGCGATGGTCGAACGCCTGCGCCGCCGGTGGCCGGAACGCGCCGTCGTTGTCGAGGTTGCCGACGAAACAGAAGCCGCGGCCTGGGCGGCGGCGGGCGCCGACATCCTGCAACTGGAAAAAATGCCGGTCGAGGCAGTCGCCAGCCTGCATGCATCGCTTCCGGGCACGCGAATTGCTGCGGCAGGAGGAGTCAATGCCGCCAACGCCGAGGCCTATGCCCGGGCCGGTGCCCGCATCCTGGTCACCAGCGCCCCCTATTTCGCCCCGCCGCGCGACGTGGCCGTGACCCTGAGCCCCCTTTAGCCCGCCTCCCGAGTCCCGATCATGAAAATCGCCATCGCCACCAAGGATTTCACCGCTGTCAGCGGCCACGCCGGCCAGACCCGCCAATGGCTGGTTTACGACCTGTCGAACCACCGCTCCAACCAGTTGCTGCCCGCTCCGGTCCGCGTCGACCTCGAAAAAGAGCAGGTGCTCCACGTTTTCGACGACAGCGGGCCGCACCCGCTCGACGGCATCGACATTGTCGTCTGCGCCAGTGCCGGCGACGGCTTCATCCGCCACATGAAGAAGCGCCGCGCCGAGGTGCTGCTCACCGGCGAGACCGACCCGGCCGTGGCCATCACCCGCATCCTGGCCGGGGAAGCGCTGCCCGACCCGCGTTTCGACATCACGACCAGCCTGTGTAAACTGCGCGATCTGTTTTCCCGCCACTAGTTCATGGAAAGTGCCGACCTCGCTGCCGTCTGGCTGACCCTCAAGCTGGCCACGGTGGTCACCCTGCTGCTGCTCATCTTCGGCACGCCTATCGCCTGGTGGCTGGCCCGCACGCACTCGCGACTCAAGGGCGTGGTCGGCGCCATCGTCGCCCTGCCCCTGGTCCTGCCGCCAACCGTGCTCGGCTTCTACCTGCTCATCACGATGGGGCCGAACGGTCCGGTCGGGCGGCTCACCGAGGCGCTCGGCCTCGGCCTGCTGCCTTTCACCTTTCCCGGCCTGGTCATCGCCTCCGTGTTCTACTCCCTGCCCTTCGTCGTGCAGCCGATCCAGAACGCCTTCGAGGCGATCGGCGAGCGGCCGCTCGAAGTCGCCGCCACGCTGCGCGCCAGCCCCTGGGATGCCTTCTGGTCGGTCGCCGTGCCGCTCGCCCGGCCCGGCTTCCTGTCCGGCGCCATCCTCGGCTTTGCCCACACCGTGGGCGAATTCGGCATCGTGCTGATGATCGGCGGCAACATTCCGGAAAAAACCCGCGTCGTTTCCGTGCAGATCTACGACCACGTCGAGGCGCTGGAATATACCCAGGCCCACTGGCTGGCCGGCGGCATGGTGATCTTCAGCTTCCTGGTCCTGCTCGGGCTCTACACCTTCAATCCGACGCGGCGGAAAGTCCTGTGAGCAACGATATCCGCGCCCGCTTCCGGATCGACCGCAAGGACTTTTCCCTCGACGTCGACCTCGCCCTGCCCGGACGCGGCATCACGGCCCTGTTCGGGCATTCCGGCTCGGGCAAGACCACCTGCCTGCGCGCCATGGCCGGGCTGGAGAGGGCCCCCGGCGGCCACTTCGCCATCGGCGGCGAAGTCTGGCAGGACGCGGCAAGCGGCCTGTTCGTTCCGACCCACCGGCGGGCACTCGGCATGGTCTTTCAAGAAGCCAGCCTTTTCCCGCACCTGACGGTGCGCGGCAACATCGAGTTCGGCCAGAAAAGAGCCGCTTCTGTGCCGCCGGCCGGCGGAGTGCCGGAAATCGCCGACCTGCTCGGCATCGGCCACCTGCTCGAGCGCCGGCCGGCCGAACTCTCCGGCGGCGAGCGCCAGCGCGTCGCGATTGCCCGCGCCCTGCTCGCCGCGCCACGCATCCTGCTGATGGACGAGCCGCTGGCCGCGCTCGACCTCAAGCGCAAGCTGGAAATCCTGCCCTACCTGGAACGCCTGCACCGCGAACTGGCGATTCCGATCATCTACGTCAGCCATGCACCGGACGAGGTGGCGCGCCTGGCCGATCACCTGGTGCTGCTCGATCAGGGCAAGGTGGTGGCCAGCGGTGCGCTCAACGCCGTACTCTCGCGCATCGATCTGCCCGCCGCCTTCGCCGACGACGCCGGCGTCGTCATCGAGGCCACGGTCGCGGCCCATGAGGCGGACGACCTGACCCGGCTCGAATTCACGGGCGGGACGATCTTCGTCTCGCGCCGCCCGGAGGCCATCGGTACCGTACTGCGCTGCCGCATCCATGCCCGCGATGTCAGTCTGGCGCTCGTACCGCCGCAGCAGAGCAGCATCCTCAACTGTGTCAGCGCGGTGGTCTCCGACCTCGCCCCGACCGATACGCCGGGTCATGTGCTGGTCCGTCTCGATGTTGTCGGCGAACCCCTGCTCGCCCGCATCACGCGGCGCTCGGCGGAACGTCTCGACATCCGCCCCGGCCTGGCGCTGCGCGCCCAGATCAAGGCCGTGGCACTGCTCGCCTAGTCAGGCGCCAAGCAGTTTCTGGATGAAATTCTCGACATAGGCCGGGCGCAGCGGCTTGACGATGTAGCCGACCGCGCCGAGCCCGGCGGCCTGCGCCACCATGGTCTTGTCGGCCTCGCCGGTGACCATCACCACCTTGGTGTCCGGGCTGGCCTCCATGATCTTCGGCAAGGCATCGATGCCCCCCATGACCGGCATGTTGACGTCGAGGCACAGCACGCGCGGCTTGTGATTGAGCGCCGCCTGGATCGCTTCGCTGCCATTGGCCACCGACTGCACCACCTGGAGACCGGTCGCTTCGAGCAGGCCCTTGAGCACGAGGCGAACCGAGCCGTTGTCGTCGGCGATCACCGTCGTGCCGCGACTGCCGCGCTTGGGATAGCCCGGTGCCGGCTGAGCGAACGGAGTTGCACCGGTTTTCATGGCCACCCGGCGCGTTTCGCTGACGGCACTGATTTCCTCGATGATCTGGGCCTGCCCAAAGGGTTTGCGGATGAAACCCGCCGCCCCGGCATCGGCGGCCTGCGACTCGACGGCGGCATCGCTCGACGCCGTCATCAGGATGACATCGACGCCCGGCGCGGCCTTCTGGATAGCGCGCAAGATGGCCAGACCATCGCGGCCAGGCAGATGGTAGTCGAGACAGATCACTTCCGGCGTCGTCTGGCCGATCAGTTCCTCGATTCCATTGCCGTCGGCGAAGGCGCCGACCACCTCGTGGCCGGCCCCGGAAAACAATGCCACCAGCACCTTGCGCATGGATGCATTGTCATCAACGATCATGATCCGCATCTAACCCGACTCCGCCGCCTCATTTCTACAATGTGGCAAGACTACCAGAAGCCTGGGGAAAACCATGGGTTCGGACTGATCAGCCGCTGCGGCACAGGCGGAGCAGCGGCAGCAGTTCCTCCCGCTGGTGCACGGCCAGGCCGAAAAGGATCAGACCGGTTCCCAGTCCAAGACGCAGGCCGACCTCTTCGCCATTCAGGGCATGGCCCAGCCACAGCGCCAGCGCCGGCGTGATCAGCGTGATCAGTGCCACCTTCGAGGCTTCAAGATGCTTGATCACGTAGTAGTACATGGCGAAGCCGATGACCGAGCCGAAAATGCCGAGATAGACGATGGCCGCCGCCGAGCGAGGCGGCAGCAGCGGTGGCAGCTGCCCGTCGTTCAGCCACCAGACGAGCCCGAACAGCGGCAGCGAGACGCTGAGCGAGCCGAGCGTGGTGGCGAGCGGTGGACTGTCGTCGGCAATACGTTTGATCCAGACCAGGCTACCTGAATAGATGAAGACGGCCGCCAGCAACGCCAGCATGCCGGCCACTGCATGTTCGCCGCCCAGGCTCTCGCCCTGCACGAAAATCACCGCCAGCCCGATGGCCCCGAGCAGCATGCCGCCGATCCGCCATGGCGTCAGTGCCCTTTCGCCGAGACAAAGTGCCGCCAGCACGGCTGCCATCAATGGCGACAGTCCGAAAAGCACCGAGACGAGACCGGAATGGATGTAGCGGGCACTCCAGTAGGTCAGCGCCATGGCGCCGAACAGGCCGAGGCCGCCCACCAGGTAGGCGCGGCGGGCACGCGCATGCAGCGGCAGTTCGATACGCCAGATGGCGAGAGCCAGCGCGGCGACGGCGACGCCGATCGCCATGCGGGCGAGCACGGCAAAGGCAAAGCCGGCGCCCTGGGTACTCCACTGGATGGCGAGCGGCGTGGTGGACCAAATGAGGATGATGGCGAAATAGGCTGCGGGGACGGACATCTCAGTTCACTCCTTCGGAATCAGGGCTGCGGTGGATGCAAGGCGGCATGCGCGATCTGTTCGGCTTCGATGAAAGCGCCGATCATCGCCCGCCAAGTCGCCTCGACGACATGCGGATCGGCGCCGTACTCAGGCGCCAGCGCCAGCAAGCGGTTCATCACCTGCGCGACGCGGACCGGTGCGGCGACTTCGTCCGCCGATTTCTTGAAACGCGCCGCCTGCGCGACATAGCGGCCGCGCTCAGCAATCAGCCCAAGCAGTTGGCGGTCCAGGCGATCGATGTTGTGGCGGACTTCTTCAAGCGTCAGGCAGGTGGTCATCACAGGCTCCTCGGGGGTGGGAAAAACAAAAAGGCCGCGGGTCATTTCTGAGCCGCGGCCTTGCTGGAATCGGGAAAATTTTCGACTACGGCAATGCAGGCTCCGGGCGAACGACGACGCGCCAGGCACGCAGGGCGCGGCGGCGCAGGCAAATCGGGGCGAGGGAGTTGAATGCCAGAATCATCGTTTCATTGTGCCGGCGGATGCTGCACTGCGTCAAGCGTGGCGCGAGCCAGCCGACCGACCAGCTCCGGAATCAGCTTTTCGTCCGCCATGCCGTAGCCGAGCACCAGGCCGTTCTCTACCGGCTGGCCGGGCCCGGCCACGCCATAGTCGCTCAGGGCGCGCGCTGTCACGCCGAGGCCGGCAGCCCGCCGGACGATCTCCCGGTCGCATGGCCCTTGTGGCAGGCGCAGGGTCAGATGCAATCCGGCCTCGCCACCGAGAATGTCTACCGCCGCACCGAAATTTGCCTGCAAGGCCTGGCGCAACAGCGCCTGCCGTCGGCGGTAGATAGGCGCCATCGCCCGCAGGTGGCGGGTCAGCCCGCCGTTTTCGATGAAACGCGCCAGCGCCCGCTGCTCCACCGCCTGACCGCCCCGGTAGAGCCCTGCGATGCCCTCGCCGAAGCGGCGGGCGATCCAGCGCGGCACCACCATGTAGGCGATGCGCAACCCCGGATAGAGCAATTTGCTGAAGGTGCCGACATAGACCACCGGCGCGTCGGACTGCAGGCCCTGAATGGCCGGCAGTGGCCGCCGCCCCGGGCTGGCATGGCAGAACTCGCTGTCGTAGTCGTCCTCGATGATCCAGCCGCTGCCGGCGAGACGGCCGAGGAATTCGAGGCGCCGCTCCAGACTGAGTACGGCACCGAGTGGATACTGGTGCGAGGGTGTCAGGTAGATCAAGCGGGGGGGATGACTCTTCCAGAGCTCCTCCCCGGGCGCCATACCTTGCCCGTCCACCGGCACGGGTAGCGACTGCAGGCCGGCGGCCAGCATGACGCTGCGTACCGCCGTGTAGCCGGGATTTTCCAGCCAGACCGTATCGCCGGCATCCGCCAGGAGACGGGCACAGGCGTCGAGCGCCATCTGCGCACCAGCCACGACGAAAACCTGCTCCGGCGTGCAATCGACACCGCGGCGGGCCCGCAGGTCGTCGGCCAGCGCCCGGAGCAGCAGCGGCTCGCCACCCGCTTCGGCATAGGCCAGCTGACGGGCGCTGACCTCGCCCCAGGCCTTGCGCAAATGCCGCGCCCAACTCGACCAGGGAAAGGCATTGAGATCGCCGACCCCTGGCGCGAAGGGCAACAAGGGCTCGTCAGCCCGCCGGTGCAAGCCGGCCGCACGCCGCGACAAGCCGACACCTCCCATCTCGTCGGCTGCCCCGGCGATCCCAGCCCGGCCCAACTGCGGCAGGCTCGCCACCTGCGTACCCCGCCGATCAGCCAGCAAAAAGCCTTCTGCCAGCAGTTGCTGATAGGCGTAGAGCACGGTGTTGCGCGCCATGCCCGCATCGGCGGCCAGTTGGCGGCTGGACGGCAAGCGTGCGCCGCCCGCCAGGCGGCCATCGACGATGGCCTCCTTGAGCAGGCGATAAAGGCGTTGCTGGCGCGGCTGCTCTGGCGAAACCGATGCCGCATCGAGCCCCGCCAGAAGTTGATCAAGGTTCATGTGGTTCCATCAATAGTGCTATCTATGGCTCCATTCATGGTGCCACAAAGCAGCTATGCTGGCGCCATCGATTCAAGGAGCTCACCATGTCACAGCATCCCCCCAGCCTGCGCACCACAATCCGGCGCAAGGCCGATCGCGGTCATTACAATGCACCGAGCATCCACGCCATCGTCGACGCCGCCTTCGTCTGCCAGATCGCCTTCAATGCCTCCGGCAGCGTCCATTGCCTGCCAACCGCCTGCTGGCGCGACGGCGATTATCTTTACATCCACGGCGCCGGCAATTCGCGCCTGATCGACGCCCTGCTCGCTGCCGAGGCGGCGGTCAGCATCACCCACCTCGATGGCCTGGTGCTGGCCCGTTCGGCCTTTCATCATTCGATGAACTTTCGCTCGGTCGCCATCTACGGGCAGTTCACCGAAGTCACGGCAGTCGATGACAAGGCGGCCGCCATGCACGCCTTTCTCGAACATGTCAGCCCCGGCCGGAGCGCGCTGGTACGCGCGCCCAGCCCGGCCGAACTGGCCGGCACCCGCATCCTGCGGCTGGCGCTGCACGAAGCGGCGGCCAAGATCCGCAACTGGGGCGTCGAGGACAGCGCCGACGACATGGACATTCCGGTCTGGGCTGGCGTCGTGCCGCTCGGCCTGCGCGCCTCTGCTATCGTTGCCGAAGCGGGCTGCGCCGACTTCCCGCCCCCCACGTTGCCATCCAGCCTGCAAGAGGAGCCAAGCCCATGACGATCAGC
>JAEUOD010000153.1 GCA_016791065.1 Dechloromonas sp.
AGCAGGTAGGTCGACATCACCGGGGTCAGCGTCATCGACAGGATCAGCGAGATGCCGAGCGCGATGGCGATGGTGTAGGCGAGCGGCGCGAACATCTTGCCCTCCATGCCCTGCAGGGTCATCAGCGGCAGGAAGACGAGAATGATGATGCCGACACCGAAGATGACCGGGGTTGCCACCTCGACGACCGCGCGCAGGATGACCCGCGTCTGGCTTTCGCCGGTCTTGGCGTTGCGTCCGAGTTGCAGGAAAGCATTTTCGACGACGACCACCGAACCATCGACCATCAGGCCGATGGCGATGGCGAGGCCGCCGAGCGACATCAGGTTGGCCGAGATACCGAGCTTGTTCATCGCCATGAAGGTGAGCAAGGGCGTCAGGACCAGGGTGGCGACGACGATCAGCGAGGAACGGACATCGCCGAGGAAGAGAAAGAGCACGACGACGACCAGCACGACGCCTTCGAGCAGCACCTTGGTCACCGTCCACAACGCTGCATCGACCAGCTCCGAACGGTCGTAGTAGGGCACGATCTTCAGGCCGTCGGGCAGCATGCCCTTGGCGTTGATTTCGTTCACCCGCTCCTTGATCTTGCTGACCACGGCCTTGGCGTTGCCGCCGGCGATCATCATGACCACGCCGCCAACCGCCTCGGTCACACCATTTTTGATCACGGCACCTTGGCGAACCTCGTGGCCGATCTGAACTTCCGCCACGTCGCGCACATAAACCGGCACGCCGTCCTTTTCCTTGAGGACGATGGCGCGCAAATCCTCCAGATCGCGCACCAGACCGATGCCGCGAATCAGGTACTGCTCGGCGTATTGCGGCAGCACACCGCCGCCGGCGTTGGCGTTGTTGCGGCCGACCGCCTGGTAGACGTCGCCGACGGTAAGCCCGAAATGACGCAGTTTGTCCGGATTGACCAGGACCTGGTACTGCTTGGCGTAACCGCCCTGGGAGTTTATTTCGGCGACCCCGGAAATCGAGCGCAGCAGCGGCCGGACCACCCAGTCCTGTGCGACCCGGCGCTGCATCAACTCTTCCTGGCTCAGGGTCCGGTCGCCGTCATCGGGTTTTTCGAGGGTGTACTGATACACCTCGCCCAAACCGGTCGACACCGGCCCAAGGACTGGCGTAATGCCTTCCGGCATGCGCGACCCCACTTCGAGCAAGCGTTCCATCACCAGTTGACGGGCAAAGTAGACGTCCGTCTTGTCGTTGAAGACAAGCGTAATTAGCGACAGGCCCGGCTTGTTAAGGGAACGCATTTCCTCCAGGCCCGGCAGGCCGGTCATGGCGACTTCGAGCGGCACGGTGGCGAAGCGCTCGACCTCTTCGGGCGAGCGGCCCGGTGCCTCGGTGGCGATCTGGACCTGGATGTTGGTGACATCCGGGAAAGCATCGACGGAGAGCTTGCGCGCCGCATCCATCCCGAAGAACAGGAGAACGGCGGCGATCACCGCGACTATCAGGCGCTGCTTGAGCGCCGAACGAACGAGTGACTCGATCACGCGCCCTCCATTTCCTTGCGATTACGCTCATTGTTGAGGTGGAAGGCACCTTCGACGACTACCTTCTCATCGCCCTTGAGGCCGGAAACGACGACGCGGCGCCCTTCCTGCTCCGGACCGAGCTTGACCTTGACCAGACGGAAGGCCCCATCGCCCTCGGCCACAAAAACGTGGTCCTCATCGCTTTCACGGACCACGGCGCTGGCCGGTACGACAAGGCGTTCCACAGCCTTGGCCTCGATCAGCATGGTCGCCAGCATGGACGGCTTGAGGCGGCCATCGGCGTTGTCCAGTTCGGTGCGAACGAGAACCGTGCGGGTATCCGGATCGATCGTCTGGCCGACGAAGATCAGCTTGCCTGCCAGCTTCTCGTTGCCGAGCGCCGGCACCTCGATGCTGACCACCTGCCCGACCTTGACCTGACTGACCTGGCGCTCCGGCACCTGGGCGACCGCCCACAAACGCGACAGATCCGCGACGACGAAGAGCGAATCGGCCGGCTGCACGACCTGTCCCTGCGCCAGCTTGCGCTCGACGACCACACCACTCAAGCCTGTAACGACCGGCGTCATCGAATCGACAGCACCCTGCTTGCCGAGGCGGTCGATGGCAGCAGCACTGACGCCAAGCAAAGCCAGTTGGTCGGCCGCCGCCCGCGTTTCGGCCTGCGAAATCTGATACTCGCTTTCCCGACGCTGCAATTCCGCCGCACTGATCACGTCAGCCTGGAACAAAGCCTTGGCACGCTCGGCATTACGACGATTCAACTCCAGCTCCGAGCGCGCCTTGAGATAGGCCAGCTGCTGGCTGGAAAGCTCGCTACTGTTGAGTCGGGCAAGGACGTCGCCCTTCTTCACCGACTGCCCGAGCAGGGCATCGACCTGGGTGACGCGACCGGTCACCGTGGCGCCGATGCGGGCCAGGCGCTGTTCGTCGAAATCGATCTTGCCGGCGACGCGCAGGGTTTCAGCCACAGGTTCCGCGGCGACCGGTTTGAGCTTGAGTTGCTCGAGCAACTCCTGGGCAGGCGCAACCAGGGATGGATCTGCGACCGGTGCGGCCGCCTTCTTGTCGTCATCCTTGTTGCACCCCAGCAGCATGGCTGCCGACAACATCAATACCAAAGCCTTCTTCATTCTTTTTGTCCTCCGGGCGTCGCCCGCAGTCGTTCAATATCCACCCAGGCGGACGCCAGTTCGTAGCGTGCCGCGATCAATTCGGTCCGCGCGGCGCGATAGACGCGCTGCGCATCGAGCACTTCGAGGAAGCCGCGCTCGCCGAAGCGGTAGGCCGCCTCAGCCACCTTGAGCGCTTCCTGAGCCTGCCGGACGATGCCGCCTTCCAGGGCAGTCACCTGCGCCTGAGCGATCTCGTACTGCTGGTAAGCCACCGCCAGTGCCTGAGCGAGCGAAAACTCCTGCGCCTCCAGCTCGTTGCGGCTACGTGACAACTGCGCCGCCGCTTCACCAATCGGGCCGCTACGCCGATCCCAGATCGGGATGGAGAGCACCACGCCCACGCGGGAAGTCCGCATGTCGGGGTCTTCATCCACGGCACCTTTGAGTGCCAGATTGGGCCAGCGCTGAGCGCGTTCGTAATCGAGCTGACGCTGGGCACGCACCATTTCGGCGCGCGCTCGCGCCAGATCGGGGCTATTTTCGCTGAGTTGCTTGTTCAGGCTCGTCAGCGGCGGCACCTCGGGCACATCGCGCAGGCGCCCTTCCAACTTGAAGTCTTGCGGCAGCGCATTTCCGACCGCCTGGCGCAACTGGGAACGCGCCTGCTCGACGCGGAAACCGGCAGCCTGCGCCGATTTCTGAGCGTTGAGCAATTCCGCATCGGCCTTGATCAACTCGAATTTGGGCGCTTCGCCAACTTCGACGCGCAGGGCGATACGCGAGCGCACATCCGACACCAAGGCCACGTCCTCCTTGGCGTTATGGAACTCCACCTCCCGCCGCAGCACCTCGAAGTAACGCGCCCGCAAACGCGCCAGAATATCGGCCTCGAACGCGCGACTCATGGCCAGGGTTGCATCCAGCCCGGCCTCGGCGGCGCCGATGCGAGCCGAGCGCCGCCAGGGCATGTCGAGCGGCTGGGTCAACTCCAGGCTGCGCGCATCACCCGGATTGCCCGAGGCACCGCGCGAACGCGTCGTGCCGGCGAGATACTCGATTTCGGGGTTGGGAAAGGCAGCCGCACTATCGATGGCGTAGCGAGCTGCCGTGACCTGATCGCGGGCAGCCAATACGGCCCGGCTGGACTCCATGGCCATCGCCTCGAGCCTGGGAAGGTCGTAGGCCGGCTCGGCGAAAGCCACGGCTGCGCCCAGCCCCAGTCCAAATACAAGAATTTTTTTGCAACGCATCATATTGGCAATTTTAGCAATTTGCATGCCTCCAGACAGGCACTCAACGCTTGTCGAGAGCGGCAATACGCTCCTCCAGCGGCGGGTGAGTCGAGAACAGCGCCATGAAACCGCCCTTGCCACCGGCAATGCCCGAGGCCGCCATGTTTTGCGGCAGCGGTTCGGTATGCAGGTTGCCCAGGCGGCGCAACGCGTTCTGCATCGGCAGCGGCGAGCGCATCAGTTGGGCCGCGCCCGCATCGGCACGGAATTCGCGCTGACGCGAGAACCAGGCGACGATGATGCTGGCCAGGATACCGAAGACAATTTCGCAGACAATGCTGGTCACCATGTAGCCGATGCCGGGACCGCTGCTTTCCTCGTCGTTGCGACGCAGGAAGGAGTCGACGAGATAGCCGACGACACGCGAGAGGAAGATGACGAAGGTGTTGACCACACCCTGGATCAGCGTCAGCGTCACCATGTCGCCATTGGCGATATGAGCCACTTCATGCGCCAGCACCGCCTCGGCCTCTTCGCGCGTCATGCTCTGCAGCAGGCCGGTCGAGACGGCGACCAGAGAGCTGTTCTTGGTCGCGCCGGTGGCGAAGGCATTCGGCTCACCGTCGTAGATGGCCACTTCCGGCATCGGCAACTGGGCGCGCTCGGCCAGCCTGGCAACGGTATCGACCAGCCAGACTTCGGTAGACGAACTCGGCGCCTCGATAACCCGCGCGCCGGTGCTCCACTTGGCCATGGTCTTCGACATCAGCAGGGAAATGAAGGAGCCGCCAAAGCCGATCACGGCCGCAAAGACCAGCAGCATGCCGATATTGAGGCCATTGGCGGTGAGGAAACGATTGACGCCGAGCAGGCTGGTGACCAGACTGAGCACCAGCATGACGGCGAGGTTGGTAGCAAGGAAGAGCAGAACGCGTTTCATGTCGAACTCCGGTAGAAAACGGTAACCGGCTCATCATATTGCATTGCACAAGCCGCAAAAACCGTAGCAAAATTGATCAACACTTCGGTTTTTTCTGATGAACTCATGACTCCCATCAACTTCAAGCACCTCCATTACTTCTGGGTCGTCGCCCAGGAAGGCAGCATCACCCGAGCAGCCGACCGCCTCGGCGTGGCCATCCAGACGATCAGCGGCCAACTCTCCCTGCTCGAACGCCAGCTCGGCAAGGCCTTGTTCAACAGCCAGGGCCGCGGACTGGTCTTGAGCGAGGCAGGACGCGTCGCACTGGGCTACGCCGACCAGATCTTCCAGCTCGGCGACGCCCTGGTCGAGGCGATCCAGAGCAGCGACGACGAAGCCACGTTGCGGCTGCGTGCCGGCATTTCGGACGGCATTCCAAAATTGCTCGCCTATCGCCTGCTCTCACGCGTTACCGACATGCCCGCCGATATCCGGCTGATCTGCGACGAAGGCGAATTCGAAACCCTGCTCGCCGACCTCGCCCTGCACCGCCTCGATGTCGTCCTCACCGACCGCGCAGCACCGGTCGGCGGCAACCTCAAGGTCTTCAGCACCCGGCTCGGCGATTTCGCGACCGGCCTGTATGCCACGCCCGATCTCGCCGAACGCTACCGCAGCGGCTTTCCTGGCAGTCTCAACGGGGCACCGATGCTGCTGCCGAGCCGCCACACGGCGCTGCGTAACCGCATCGACCGCTGGCTGGAGAGCCATGGGCTTCGTCCTAAGGTGGTTGGCGAATTCGAGGACAGCGCTTTGCTCACGACCTTCGGGCGTGGTGGCCTGGGCATCTTCCCGGCGCCGCTGGCGCTGGCGGAACAGGTGGGAACCCAGCTCAACGCCCAGTCGCTCGGCGCCATGACGGGTGTCAGCGAACAGATCTATGCCATTTCGAACGAACGTCGCATCCGCCACCCGGCCATCGAAGTGCTCTGCGGCGCGACCACGCAGCCCCCGGGAACGCCGGGAGTATAATTTCGACCCCCCAACGCAATCCCAGAAAATCAAACATGTCGCCGTTCCGTTCGACCTTCCTTTTTCTCCTGAGCCTTCTTTTCTCGGCCCAGGCATTAGCCCAGCAACTTCCCGTTCCGCCCGCCCTGGCCGCAAAGTCCTGGCTGCTGCTGGAAATGGGCTCGGGCCAGATTCTCAGCACCGAGAAGCCCGACGATCGCCTGGAGCCGGCCTCCCTGACCAAGCTGATGACGGCCTACCTAACCTTCTCGGCGTTGCACAAGAAAACCCTCGCACTCGAACAGGCACTGCCGGTGTCGGAAAAGGCCTGGCGTACCGGTGGCTCCAAGATGTTCATCCGCGTCGACACGCAGGTCCCGGTCGATGACCTGATCAAGGGCATGATCGTCCAATCCGGCAACGACGCCTGCGTCACGCTGGCCGAAGGCATCGCCGGCAGCGAGGAGAATTTCGCGCAGATGATGAACCGCGAGGCGCAGCGCCTGGGCATGAAGAACAGCCACTTCATGAACTCGACCGGTCTGCCCGACCCGAACCACTACACCACGGCGCGCGACCTGTCGCTGCTCGCCTCGGCGCTGATCCGCGACTTCCCGGTCGAGTACGGCAAGTACTACTCGATGAAGGAATTCCGCTACAACAACATCACCCAGCCGAACCGCAACCGCCTGCTCTTCATCGACCCCACGGTCGACGGCGTCAAGACCGGCCACACCGAGGCCGCCGGCTACTGCCTGATTTCCTCCGCCCTGCGCGACAAGCGCCGCCTGCT
>JAEUOD010000161.1 GCA_016791065.1 Dechloromonas sp.
CAGGCAATTGCTTGCTGCGAAAGCCGACGAAATTGATGGCCTGATCAAACGCCTGAAGGCGATGAGTAGCGGGCTCCGCCATGCGGCAGCTTGTCCGGCCCCCAGCCATGTCGAATGCCCAAGTTTCCAGAAATTATTGAAAGCAGCTGCAACAGGTGCTCTGGAAAAACGGTGGGGTAACACGAAGATTCATGCTCCGCGTAAGTAAGGCGTTTTTTTACGCATGCTTCAGGCGCTCAGTTGGTGCATAACCAGCCCGCAAGACATTTGACCTGATGTCGGGTTCGGAGTGAAACAGCCGCTCAAACGACCTTTTAGAGGAAAGATTGACGGACTGTTCTCGGACACGAGCACGCCAGAAACTCAACAGCATTCATCCTCAACCTGCATGAGCAGGGTAAGCGCCTCGGTATCGCCGCAGTTCTCGAACAATTCCCGAATCTGGTTGATGTAGGAATGCACCAGGAAGAGGTCGTCGGGCGCCAGGCCATGCGGCGGTTGGCGCTTGGCCATGAAATAGGCCCAGAATGCCTGGCCGGCGCCGGCCGACGCCTGGTTGCGTTCGATAAACGCCATGATGCGCCGCGCGTTTCCGGCGCAGTCGATGCCCTCGAAGCTGAGATAGCGGTCGGTTTTTTGGCGGCAGGGGCAGTCGGTGGCTGCGGTCGATTCTGAGTTCATGTCCATCTCCGGAGTTGCGATGGACGGACTTTAGCCAGGCCGGCGAGAACTTTCCGTCGGCTGGCCGACACTATCATGACAAAGTCGCGCCAGGGCGTCGCGGGAGAAAACGCAGAGACTGCGCCGCCCCCGGCGCTCAATCAGGCCTTCGCGTTCCCACTGGTTGATCAGCGAGGAGACTGTCTGCCGTGTCGTGCCGAGCAGGCTGGCGATGTCTTCCATGCCGAGATCAAGCGGTACGAGCCAGCCCCTGTCGTCCGGCATGCCGCGCCGGTCGACCAGGCCGAGGAGGAAGCGAGCGAGGCGCGCCGGCACTTCGCGAAAGGCCAGATCCTCGATCAGATGGACGGCATTGCTCAGCAGTTTGCCGAGTACCCGCATCATGGTCGGCGAGATTGAGGGATCGCTGGCCAGCTTGCGGGCGAAATCGGCGATATCGATGAGGTAAATCGTGCTCGGTGCGACAGCCTCGACGTAGGTTGGCGTATGCGTCGTATAGATGTCGCCGGGTTCAAGAAAGCTCAGGCTGAGTTCGCGATTTTCACCAAGCAGGTAGACGCGCAGGCGTCCGCTCTGCACGACGAAGACTTGGTTGCGCGCGCTGGCCGGAGTGGCCAATAGACAGCCTTTGCCCAGGTCGCGACGCGTGAAACCCGTGAGCAGACTCTCCGGAATGCGCCGCAGGTCATGCGACGCAGCGGGTTGTAAGGGAGGCAGTTGCGCGTTCATGGTTTGCCGGAAGCAAGACCAGGACCACGCAGGAAGCCTTATTGATCAGTCACTTGTAAAAATGCCGCGATGTCGTATTGGCGACAAGCCCGGACAATCAGACCGCCACCAGCGTCTGCCGCCCGTACCATTCCTCACCGGCCGGCAGACTGACCGGCTGGCGAGCCGCGGCCGCCTCGACACACAGCATGTGCCGCCAGCCGTCGGGCGACATGTCGACCATGCCGGCGCAGGCCTCCACCCATGGGTTCCAGACCACGACGTCGGGAAAGCCCTGGCTCTGGATGCCCAGACTGAGGTTGCCAGCCTTGAGCAGTTGCGGCCGGCGGACATCGTGATAGACCCGGTCGAGCGGAGCATCGACGACGAGTTCGGTGCCGGTCTCGCGGACAATCCGGTTGTCGGCGATGGCGTCGCGGTAGTCGTAGCCGTAGAGCCCTTCGAGCGCCGCATCCTCGACCTGGGTGACGCGCAGGTAGGTGTGCAGGGCACCGGTGAAGGCGAACGGGGAGCCACCGGTATTGGTGACGCACAGTTCGAGGTCGATGCGGTCGGCTTCAAGCATCAGTGTCAGTTCGGTGTGGAAGGCATGCGGCCAGAGCGCGCGAGTTGCTTCGTCGTCTTCGATTTCCAGGGTGACCAGGGCGTAATCCTCGCCGCAACGCTCGGTCGCCACGCGCCACGGGCGGGTGCGAACGAAGCCATGCTTGGGCAGTTCGCCGAGCCCGGCAAACTGCGGGAAGCAGACCGGAATACCGCCGCGAATGGCGACACTGCCGTCGAATACCGCCTTGTCGGAGAGAAAGAGACGTTCGCGGCCATCCGGCGTCTGCCAGGAGAGTACTTGCGCTCCCAACTTGCTGATGATGGCGCTGGCGCCGCGCGGCCCGTTCAGGCGCAGGGCTTCAATGCCGTGAAATTCGATGGTTTCAATGGAGATTGTCATGTTTTTCCGGTGCCTTGGGCACCACGTAGAGTTGCGGGCGGATATGCAGCAGTTCGACCTCGCCGCCGAGCAGCGTGACGCTGCCGGAGACGCGGTTATCGCCGGTATCGCTGTATTCGAAGCCATAGACGCGACGCAGCCGGAGCGCTCCCTGGTCGTCGCGAGCCAGGCTGAAGGAACGACCGACCACGGTTTCGTCGAGAAATTGCAGCCCTTCCTCGGCGCAGGCCTGGCGCGCGGCGCGAACGCCGTTCTCGCGCGCTTTCAGGGTGTCCAGCCAGAGCCAGATGGCAGCGCCCATGAGCAGCAGGGCGATCAATTCGCTTAAATCCATGGAACAAGTATACGGAAGAGCGGAGATACTTCGCAGAAGCAAAGACAAATTTGCTGGATAATGCGCACGTCAATGACATTGTCGAATCATGGAATCACCCCTGCAACTCCTCCGTGAACTTCTGCCCTTTCGCCACGCCCCGGCAGATGGCGAGAACGCCGCATTCCAGGGCCGACTGGCAACGCTGGCTGGCCTGGCACCGTTCGAAATCGTTGATAAGCTCGCTGCCAAGGTGCTTCCGGACATCCTCGGCCAGAGCAACCTGCACATGCGCTTCAAGATGCTCGAGGAAGCGCGCATTGAAGCCGAGCAGGCACTACCGACGCTTGAACAACACCTGACCCAGGCCGACCTGCCCCTGCCCAAATCGGCGGCGCTCGCGGCACTGCATGCCGACAACCTGCTCAAGGGCATGGCCCATGCCTATGCCGGCATTGCCCGCAACATCGAACAAAACCAGCAGCATGCCGCGCTTGGTCACCTGCTGCATCGCAGCGTGCTCCGCGCCATCACCATGCTCTCCCGGCGCCAGTTGCTGGCCTATCGTGCGTATGCAATGCCGTCGCCGGCCTCCTGGCAGATGCTGCATGAACTCTATCGCCTGACCTGCGCTCCCAGCGGCATGCCGCTGAATGGAGAAACGGGACCGATCGAGCACGCCTATCTCGGTGCCCTGCTCTTCGCCTTCCTCGAACCGAACAAACTGCCGCGCAACGAACTGGACATGATCCACCGCTGCACCGACCAGCTTTCCGCCTACGCCATCGTCGGCGAAGCCACGCCGGAAGCCCGCAGCAGCAAGAGCGCCGAGTCCTGCTTCCTGGTCAACCCCGACCAGGGCAGCCCGGGCCATCCACTGACCCGCCTGCCGACCGGCATCGTGCTCGCCGGCGGCCTGATCGTCGATTGCAGCCAGGTACTCGCGGCGCTCGACCGCAATCTGTCGCGCCTGCCCGGCATGCCGGTCGAACCGAAACTCGATGCACCGCCGGTCCTGTTGCAGAGCCTGCGCGTTGCGATCGGCGGCAAGAGTGCCCGCCGCTTCAGCCGCACCAAGTTCAAGCCGCGCGCCGACCTGATCGGTGGCCTCGACCAGGTCATTACCTTCCTCGACGGCAACACCTTCTCGCGGCGCTCGCTCGATGCCGCCTGCCGCCACGAATCGCGAGCGTTCAAGTCGAGCGAATGGTCGCTCGTCGACGAAAGCCCGGATGGATTCCGCATTCGCTTCATCAAGGGTGAAAAATGGAATATCGCGGCCGGCGACGTGGTGGCACTGCAGCCGCGCGAATCGAGCCGCATCCACGTCTGCCTGGTACGGCGTATCGCCACCAGCCAGAATCGTCTGGAACTCGGCCTGCAACTGCTCTCGCCCCAGGTCAGCATCATCAGCCTGCCGAATGGCGGCGACCGCCATCTGCACGCCCTTTTCCTGCACAGCTTGCCGGCCTACGGCAAGTTTTCCGGGCTGATCGTGCCACCAGGCAAACTGGCGCCCGGGCAGCAGATTGCCTTCAACACGCTGGGGCGCACCCTGCACCGGCAAATCGGCAAATGCATCGAGGCCAACGAAGGGCTAGAATTCGTCGCCCTCGACCCGTTACCGGACTGATTTCCTGCCCCCATGCTGAGCTACCGCCACGCCTTCCACGCCGGCAACCATGCCGATGTGCTGAAACACCTCATCCTCATCCAAATTGCCGAGTATCTCAAGGAAAAGCCGGCATCTTTCTGGATCATCGATACCCATGCCGGCGCCGGTCGTTACGAACTGGAGTCGACTCATGCCAGCAAGCTCGCCGAATACCGCGATGGCGTTGGGCGACTGTGGGAAGCCAAGGGGCTACCGCCGGCTGCTGCCGATTATCTCGACTTCGTGCGCATGCTCAATCCGGACGGCAAGTTGCGGCACTATCCGGGTTCGCCGTGGCTGGCCAGCCAGTTGCTGCGTCCGGAAGACCGCCTGCGCCTCTACGAACTGCATAGCACGGACGTCAAGTTGCTGCAGGAATGCTTCAAGGGTGCCGGCCGCCAGATCCAGGTCACAGCCGGCGATGGTTTTGCCGGCCTCAAAGCCATCCTGCCGCCACCGCCGCGCCGGGCGCTGGTCCTGATCGACCCTTCCTACGAAACGCGCGATGACTACACGAATGTCGTCAAGGGCTTGCAGGAAGCGCTCAAACGCTTCCCGACCGGTACCTATGCCCTGTGGTATCCGATGCTCTCCAAACTCGAATCGCGCAAGCTTCCTGATCGTCTCAAGGCGCTCGGCGCCAAGGATTGGCTGCATGCCACGCTGGAGGTCACCGCCCCATCAAAGGACGGTTTCGGCATGCACGGCAGCGGCATGTTCGTGATCAACCCGCCCTGGACACTGGAGCGCAAGCTTCATGAAACCCTGCCCCGGGTCACCGAACTGCTCGCCCAGGGCGAAGGCGCCAAGTTCACGCTGGAAAGCGAGTCAGCCTAGCTCGGTGTACTTGGCCCGCGAGCCGTAGGCCTTGTCGACCGGATATTTCTCGGCATTCTTGACCAGCTTGCGGTGCGCCGCTTCGACCAGGTCGATGCCTGCCGTGTCGGCGATCAGCAGCAAGTAGAGCAGGATGTCGGCGCATTCGTCGCGCAAGGCCTCGGCCGATTTTGGTTCGAGCGGCAGCGCGGCAATCTCGGCATCGCTCTTCCATTGCGTCAGTTCCAGCAACTCTGCGGCTTCGAGGTTCAGCGAGGTAATCAGATTGCGCAGCGAATGAAACTGCCGCCAGTCGCGGGCATCGCGGAAGGCCAGCAGTTCGGTGGTCAGGGCGTGGAGATCGCTCATTTTCGGTTCCGGTTGAGGTAAGGTATGGATCATGCCAGCGCGGCATGATGCCCACAACGCCGGCCACGAGCCGACTTTCCCAGCTCCACGATGAAATCGATGTCACTGAATACCCGAATCCTGATCGGCTGCCTGGCCGGCATCATCGGCGGCTTCTGGCTGGCCGGTCAGCCGGCTGCGCCGCTCGCCGCCGACACGCTCTATGGCGCCAAGCTGATCGGCAATCTCTTCCTCGACCTGCTGCGCATGGTGCTCGTCCCGCTGATCTTCGCCTCCATCGTCAGCGGCGTCGCCAACTTGCGCGCCCACGGCCAGATGCATCGGGTGTGGACAACGACCCTAGCTTTCTTCTTCAGCACCATGGGCCTGGCCATCGTCATCGGCTTCGGCGCGGCGCACATTTTCCGGCCGGGCGAAGGCATGCACCTGGAGATGTTCGCCGAGGCGACGAAGAACTTCCAGGCACGCCAGATGCCGCTACCCGACTACATCGCCCAGTTCCTGCGCGGCCTGTTCCAGAACCCGTTCAAGGCGCTGGCCAATGGCGACATGCTGGCCGTCGTGATCATCGCCCTCTTCCTCGGCATCGCGCTGGTCGTCGGTGGCGAGCGTTACCGCAATATCCGGACGCTAATCGAGGAACTGCAGGAAATCTGCCTGCGCATCGTCGGCTGGATCATGCACCTGGCGCCCTTCGGCCTCGCCGCCCTGCTCCTGCAACTGGTCGCCACGCAGAAGGGGGAACTGCTGCTCAGCCTCGGGCATTTCATCGCCATCGTCACCGGTACCACGCTCTTCCACGGGCTGATCGTGCTGCCGCTCATCTTGTGGACGATTGCCCGCGTCTCGCCGCTTCGCTTCTTCAAAGGGACACGGGAAGCCCTGATCACCGCCTTCGTGACCAGTTCGAGCGCCGCGACCCTGCCCGTTTCGCTGCGTTGCGCCGAGCAGCACCTGCACGTCAAGAAGGATGTCGCCAATTTCGTCGTCCCGCTCGGCGCCACCGTCAACATGGACGGCACGGCGCTCTACGAAGCCGCCGCCGCCCTCTTCGTCGCCCGCCTGGCCGGCATCGAACTCGACATCGCCAGCCAGATGATCATCTTCGTCGTCGCCATGCTCGGTGCGATCGGTGCTCCGGGCATTCCCAGCACCGGCATGCTGTCGATGGTGCTCGTGCTCGAATCGGTCGGACTGCCGACCGAAGCCATCGCCATCCTGCTGCCGATCGATCGCATCCTCGACACCGTACGTACCGCCGTCAATGTCGAGGGCGATCTGGTCGGCGCGCTGATCGTCCAGAAACTGAGCGAAGATTCCGCCTGAACCCCAAGGAGACAACATGCCCCTCTATCAACTCGGCAACAAGCAACCGCAACTCGGCGAGAATGCCTGGGTCGCCCCCAACGCCACGGTGATTGGCGACATCCGCCTCGGCGCCAATAGTTCGATCTGGTTCAACGCCACCTTACGCGGCGACAACGATCCGATCCACATCGGCGACAACACCAACATTCAGGACGGCTCGGTGCTGCACACCGACGAAGGCGTGCCGATGCACATCGGCAATAACGTCACCGTCGGCCACCTCGTCATGCTGCACGGCTGCACGGTCGGCGACGGCAGCCTGATCGGCATCGGCTCGGTAATCCTCAACCGCGCGGTGATCGGCAAGGGCTGTATCGTCGGCGCCAACACGCTGATCCCCGAAGGCAAGGTCTTCCCCGACCGCGTGCTGATCGTCGGCTCGCCGGGCAAGGTGGTGCGCGAACTGAGCGACGCCGACGTCGCCAACCTGCAGAAATCAGCCGCACACTATGTCGACAATGCGGCGCGTTACCGAGATACGCTGACCCCGCTCTAGCCGCCGGCACTCCCGAAAGCGGGCCGTGACAAGCCCGCGCGATGCTTCTATCATCGCTGGACAAGCAGAAGACGAGGAGACTGCCATGCCTTTCAGCGAACAGGATTCCGTAACACTGTCCTCCCCGGTCAACGAACCGGGCGAACGCGAGCCGCAAGCAGGCATCGCCCTCTGTCTTTCCGGTGGCGGTTACCGGGCGATGATCTTCCACCTCGGTGCCCTCTGGCGGCTCAACGAACTCGGTTACCTGGCCAAGCTGCAGCGCGTTTCCAGCGTTTCCGGCGGTTCGATCACCGCCGGCATGCTCGGCCTCAAGTGGTCGAAACTGGCCTTCAAGGATGGCATCGCCCAGCGACTGCTCCCCGAAGTCATTGCCCCGATCCGCGCCTTCGCCCATGAAACGATCGATGTCGGCTCGGTGCTCAAGGGCGTCTTCCTGCCCGGCACGATCAGCGACAAGGTCACCGCAGCCTATCGCGAGCATCTGTTCGGAAAGGCCACGCTGCAGGATCTGCCGGACGATCCGCCACGCTTCGTCATCAACGCTACCAATGTGCAAACCGGCGTGCTCTGGCGCTTCTCCAAACCCTACATGCGCGACTACCTGGTTGGTGAGGTGAAGCACCCGACGGTCTCGCTGGCCACGGCGGTGGCGGCATCTTCCGCCTTCCCGCCCATTCTCTCGCCGGCCCGGCTGGAGCTCGACCCGGCCAGCTTCAGCCCGCCCGATGGCGAGCCTTATCACAAGCTTCCATTTACCAAGGACGTCTACCTGTCCGATGGTGGCGTCTACGACAATCTCGGCCTCGAAACCGCCTGGAAGCGCTACCGTACCATCCTGGTCAGCGATGCCGGCCTGGCGATGGGCGCCGATCCGGACCCCGGCACCGACTGGGCGACCCACGCCAAGCGCGTGCTCGACATGATCGACAACCAGGTGCGCGCCCTGCGCAAGCGCCAGTTGCTGGCCGGTTTCACCAGCGGCGCCCGCGACGGAGCCTACTGGAGCGTCCGCTCCGACATCGCCGACTACGGCACGCCGAACGCCTTGCCCTGCCCGCCGGAGCGTGTCGCAGAACTGGCGCGGATTCCCACCCGCCTGGCCAAGATGCCCGACGACGCGCAGGAACGCCTGATAAACTGGGGCTACGCCATTACCGATGCCGCCATGCGGCGCTGGGTCGATCCGGCGCTGCCCGCCCCGAACGCCTTCCCCTACCCGCGCGGCGTCTGAACCGGAGGCCACCATGAGCCGCGCACTGTTCGGACAATGGGGCATCCATCTCGCCAACGAAGCATTCGCCCGCGCCGTTGCCGCCGTCGGTGTGCTCGGTCTGGGTCACGAGCGGCTTGAAGCCGATGCCATCCAGCGACTGGTACAACGCCTGCGGCGCCAGGGTGGAGACATCGCCCCCCTGAGTCGTAACCATTTGGCGGGCCTCGTCCGGCAGATCGCCGATGGCAATGGCGATATTCCCGAGGCACCGGACTACCTGGCGGCATGGGCGACATTCGACGAATGCTGGTCAGCGTCATCTGACGGCCATGGCCCTTTCCTTCGCCTGGAAATTTCAACGCCTGGCCTCAACGCCACCAGGCCTGACACCTATTGGTTGCTGCGCCTGCTGCTGGATAACGACATTGGCCATTCCGTTTACCTGCGCCATGACCGGCCGAATCGCCCGATCGCCTGGGAGTGGCCGCTGCGCCTCGGCATCCTGCCCGGGACCGATGCCACCGCTCTCGCGGAAGATGTTGCGGCCATCCCCTGGCCCGATCTGATTCGCCTGACCGAAATCGCCAACGACAATACCGAGTGCGATCTACTGCTCCTGCCCAACGATCTGCGCGGCGGCCTGGCGCGCGTGCTGCAGCAGCCACGGCGGCTGCGCGCCGATTGCGTCCTGCTGTTGGGTGGTGCGGGCGTCACCGCCGAACGCATCCGGCCAATGGTGGCGAGTTTGCGCAGCGAAGTCGTCACCGGTGGTGTCTGCATCTGCAGCATCGAACCCGATGCGCGACACGGCTGGCTGATCCGGCTCATCGAGGAGCTTTCCCATGACCTGTCGCTCGATATCGCCCTCAACCGGGCGACGAAATACCAGGGATGCGAACAAGCCGGCCCGTTGATTCTCGAAAGCTCGCGCCGCCTGGTAGCCGTCTCGCGGATCAGCACCTTTGCCAGACGCTTGAGCCAGGATGTCAGGCGCATGGCCGCCGCCCGCCCGGAACTGGAACAGGAACTGATGGTTGCCGCCAGCGACCTCGAAGCCAGCGTCGGAGGCGGCAGCTTCCTGGCCGAATCCGGCGACGCCCGCGATATCGCGAGCATTAGACGTGGTATCGAGGCGCATCTGGGCGGCACGATGTCGCCAATGCCGGCGGGTGCGGCAACGCCGCCTCCGGATAGGCCCGACGAGCGCCGGGTCAGCTTTACCATCGACGAGATACGGCCCGGCAAGCCACCGCTCCGGGTCGAAGACCGTCTGGCCAGCGAGCGCGCCTACCTCATGCAGTTGTTCATCGGTCTGCCAAGGGCCGGGGTCGAATCGGCTGCGGAGCGCTTCCCGAGCGACAAACTGCCTGCCTCGCGCGACGGTCATTGGCTCGATGTCTTTTTCGTGCCCCTGGTCCGCGCCGGATCGGGACGCTTCCACTCGCCGCAGCAGGGACGGATTTTCCTGCCGCCAAGCGGCGACAGCACAACCTGCTTCCTCAATTTCCGGACGCATGGCGTCCACGACAACTACCGCGCACGTATCCTGATTTCGCACGAGAACCGCGTTATCCAGACCTTGTTGCTCAGTTCGGGCATTGGTGCGCAGGGCGAAGGTCTGGCGCTGGCGGTCGAAAACGTCGTCTCTCCCAGTTTCAACCCGACGGGCGAGAGCAAACCCTTCGATGCCGCCATCGTGGTCAACCATAGCCCGGCCGGGCAGGCCGGCGTCACCACCCTGGTCGGCTCGGAAGTCAGCTTCCGCGAGCCGGTCGGAATCGAGAAGCTGGTCGAACCCGTACGCGAATTGCTCTCGACCGAAGCCAGTTTCCCGGAGATGCATAGTGCGCTGGATGCCCCCGAGTTGCTGCAGTTGTTCGATAAATTGGCCCAGTACGGGCGATCCATTCTCAAGCCGATGCCGCCGGAGCTTCAGGGCAGCATTCCTGAAGGCGCCCGCATCCAGATCGTCGAGGCCCGCGCCGGGGCCTGGCTGCCGGTTGAAATCTTCTACGGATCGCGCCCGCCGAGACCCGGCAAACCGCTCTGCCCGAATGCCCGGGCCGCGCTGCTGCAGGAAAATGGCGCCAGCCACGAGAGCTGCCCGCATCGCGACGATCCGGAGCACCAGTGTCCGCTGCGCTTCTGGGGTTTTCGCAACATCATCGAGCGCCAGCCCTGCCTTAACGCGCCGAACGGTGCCGACTACACGATCAGTGCGCCGCAACCGGGCGCCAACCGTATCGACGCCTTGCGCTCGGCGCTGATCGGCGCCAGCGAGAAAGTCCGCGCCAAGGACATCAGCGAACCGGGGGGCCTGATCGAGGCGGTTGGCCAATTCGTCCAGGCGACGCGCGCAGTGAAGGACTGGAACGAATGGGAACAGGCGGTGCAGCAGGATTCCCCGTCGCTACTCGTCCTCCTGCCACACTCGATGGAAGACCCCGATAACGTCGGGATTCCCGGCCTGGAAATCGGCGGCGCCCTGCTCACACCGGCCTACATGGAAAGCAGCTACGTCGCCGGCCCGACCACGCCTTCACCGGTCGTCCTGCTGCTCGGTTGCAGCACGCAACTGACCGATGTTCCCTTCCTGAATTTCGTCGAAGCCTTCAAGCGCGAGAAAGCGGCATTGGTGATCGGCACCCTCTCCACCATCCGTGGCCGGCGCACCGTCGCCTTCGTTTCCGCCCTGCTCGAGGGCCTCAAGTCCGCGGCTGGCAGCAACCGCAGCTTCGGCGAAGTCTTTCTCGAAACCAAGCGCAAGCTGCTTGCCGGTGGCGATGGTTTCGTCCTCAGCCTGACCGCTTACGGCGACGTCGGCTGGCGCCTCTGAAACGGCAAGGGGAAAGCCATGTTCCGCATCGACCTCCTGCCCGCCGAATTCGGCGACGCCTTGTGGATCGAGTATGGCAGCGCCGGAAAGGTGCATCGCATTCTTGTCGATTGCGGCACCAGCGCCGTCTACCCGGTCGTTCGTCAACGCCTGCAGGCCTTGCCAACCAAGGAACGGCACATCGAACTGCTGGTGATTTCGCATATCGATATCGACCACATTGGCGGCGCTCTCGATCTACTGAACGATTGCAAGGCCCTCGGCGTCAGCTTCGGGGAAATCTGGTTCAACGGCTACATCCACCTGACGCCGGGCGGAACGGTCGAACACGACGACACGCTTGGCGCGCTGCAGGGTGAAGCCCTGACCGAGCTGATCGTCGCTCAGGGCGCGGGCAACTGGAACAAAGCAGTCAAGGGCGGCGCCCTGGTCGTGCCCGACAGCGGCCCGCTACTCGCTTTTCCCGAATTGCCCGGCGGCATGAGGCTGACGCTGCTTTCCCCGACCCAAGTGCAACTCGACCGTCTGAAGCCGACCTGGGAAGCCGCTTGCCGCAAGGCTGGCCTCGTTCCCGGCAAGGCCACGCTTGCCGACGAAAAACGGCTGGAAGAGGATGAGGCACCCGGCGAGGAGGATGACATCCTCGGCGATCCCGACGTCGCCCAGCTGGCTGCCAAGCCATTCCGCCCCGACCGGTCACGGCCGAACGGCAGCAGCATCGCCCTGCTTGCCGAATACGACGGCCGCCGCGTCGTGCTGGCTGCCGACGCCTTCGCCCCGGTACTGATCGACAGCCTCTCGCGCCTGCCGGGATCAGGCCGGGGCAAGCTGAAGATCGATGCTTTCAAGATGTCGCATCACGCCAGCCGCGGCAATATCAGCCCTGAGCTGATCGCCGCCATCGATTGCAAGAACTGGCTGATCTCGACCAATGGGAAAGTGTTCCGCCACCCCGACCTGGAAGCGATTGCCCGCATCATCAAAGGCAGTGGCCCGGGCACCGTGCTGCATTTCAATTACCGGACCGAGTTCAACGAGATGTGGGCGGCCAGCGGCCTGCAGCGCAAACACGCCTTCAAGACCCGTTACCCAGCAGGCCCCAACGCTGGCATCGGTATCGAATTTGAAGCCTGAAAGGTACGGTCAACGAAAAACGGGGCCGCAGCCCCGTTACCGGATCTCAGACTGACAATCAGACCGGACTGGCCAGGTTGGACAGGGTGACGTTCGGCCGGAAGGTTTCCATGACCTTCTGGATGCCAACCCGGGCTCGCGTGTTGATGACCAGCGGCGCACGCAGGTTCGGGGCGATCACCGGCTGACCGTCGCCATCCTTCTTGAAAAGCACCTGCATCACAACGACATCCTCGTCGGCTGGCGACTGCAGCAGGGCATTCTCGGCGTCGGTCAATTCGAGTTCGTAGTTGAAGCCGATACTGGTCGGATCGACTATCTGGAAAGCCAAGCCGGGATCGTCCAGCGATTGCAGGGTGTAGCTGCTTGGGTGTTCGCGGTTGTCTTCATGTGCCAGCATAAAGCGCTTGCTGCCTTCGAAAGCAACCAAGCCTTCGGGGAAGGTGATGACTTTCTCCGGGCTGACTTCGACTGCACCGAACAAATAGGTATCCACTTTCATCTCTAGCCTCCGCTTGGTTTGTATGTTTATCTTTTCATACTACACCACTTGAATGCGGTTGTATTTTGACAAGGGATTGCGCATAGTTCACCCCCCATTTTTGCTGCACTGCCGCACATGCTCGCACCCATCGAACACCGTATCGCCGTCGAACTCGGCGTCCGCCCGGCCCAGGTCCTCGCCGCCATCGCCCTTCTCGACGAAGGCGCCACCGTGCCCTTCATCGCCCGCTACCGCAAGGAAGTCACCGACGGCCTCGACGACACGCAACTGCGCAACCTCGAAGAACGCCTGACCTACCTGCGCGATCTTGAAGACCGCCGCGCGGCCATCCTCGCCAGCATTGAGGAACAGGGCAAGCTGACGCCGGAACTCAAGGCCGAGATCGACGATGCGGAAACCAAGCAGCGCCTCGAAGACCTCTACCTGCCCTACAAGCAGAAGCGCCGGACCAAGGCCCAGATCGCCCGCGAGGCCGGCATCGAGCCGCTCGCCCTCGGCCTGCTGGAAAACCCCGGCCTGACGCCGGAAGCAGAAGCCGAAAAGTTCATCAATGCCGAAGCCGGCTTCGCCGACACCAAGGCCGTGCTCGACGGCGCCCGCCAGATCCTCATGGAGAAGTTCGCCGAGGATGCCCAACTGCTGCAAACCCTGCGCGACTACCTCAAGGAACACGGCCTGCTCAAATCGACCGTAGTCGAAGGCAAGGAAACTGAGGGCGCCAAGTTCCGCGACTGGTTCGACTTCGCCGAAGCCCTCGAGGACATGCCCTCGCACCGCGCCCTTGCCTTGCTGCGCGGCCGCAACGAAGGCTTCCTTAACCTTGCCCTGGTACTCGATTCCGAACTCAACGAAGATGCCGTCAAGCCCGGCCCCAACGCCTGCGAACAGCGCATCGCCGCCCGCTTCGGCATCCGCCACCAGGACCGCCCGGCCGACAAGTGGCTGCAGGACACCGTGCGCTGGACCTGGAAGGTCAAGATCTACACCCACCTCGAACTCGAACTGGTCGGCGAACTGCGCGAGCGGGCCGAGGAAGAGGCTATCCGCATTTTCGGCAAGAACCTCAAGGACCTGCTGCTCGCCGCCCCGGCCGGCCAGCACGTCACCATGGGCATCGACCCGGGCATCCGCACCGGCTGCAAGATCGCCGTCGTCGACGCCACCGGCAAGCTGCTCGACACCTCCACCATCTACCCGCACGAGCCGCGCTGCGACTGGGACGGTTCGATGTCCACCATCGCCCGCCTCGCCTCGAAACATGGCGTCTCGCTGGTCGCCATCGGTAACGGTACGGCCAGCCGCGAAACCGACAAGCTGGTGCAAGACGTTATGAAGCGCTACCCGGAAGCGCGCCTGACCAAGATCGTCGTCTCTGAAGCCGGCGCCTCGGTCTACTCTGCTTCGGAACTCGCCGCCAAGGAATTCCCCGACCTCGACGTCTCGATCCGCGGCGCCGTCTCGATCGCCCGCCGACTGCAGGACCCGCTGGCCGAACTGGTCAAGATCGAACCGAAATCCATCGGTGTCGGCCAGTATCAGCACGACGTCTCGCAGACCAAGCTGGCGCGCAATCTCGACGCCGTCGTCGAGGACTGCGTCAATGCCGTCGGCGTCGATGTGAACACCGCCTCAATCCCGCTACTGACACGCATCTCCGGCCTCAATGCCGGACTGGCCGCCAACATCGTCAGCTACCGCGACGCCAATGGCGCCTTCAAGTCGCGCGACGAACTGAAGAAGGTACCCCGCCTCGGCGACAAGACTTTCGAGCAAGCCGCCGGCTTCCTGCGCGTGCCGAACGGCGACAACCCGCTCGACGCTTCCTCCGTGCACCCCGAAGCCTACCCGGTGGTCGAAAAGATCATTGTCGACCTCAAGAAGCCGATCAAGGAAATCCTCGGCGACAGCCGCGCCCTCAAGGGCCTGAATCCGTCGAAATACACGGACGAGCGCTTCGGCCTGCCGACCGTGCAGGACATTTTCAAGGAACTGGAAAAACCCGGCCGCGACCCGCGCCCCGAGTTCAAGACCGCTACCTTCACCGACGGCGTCGAGAAGGTCAGCGACCTGCGCCCGGGCATGATCCTCGAGGGCGTCGTCACCAACGTCGCCGCCTTCGGCGCCTTCGTCGATATCGGCGTGCATCAGGATGGCCTGGTGCACGTCTCGGCGCTGTCCAACACCTTCGTCAAGGACCCGCATACCGTGGTCAAGGCCGGTCAGATCGTCAAGGTCAAGGTGCTCGAAGTCGATCTGCAGCGCCAGCGCATCGCGCTGACCATGCGCATGGGCGACGAACCGACCCAGGGCAAGCGCCACGACGGTGCCCCGGCCGGCCGCGGCAACGCCGGCCCGGGACGCTCGCAGCCGCGCAGCAGCGGCCCGGCACCTGCCAGCAACGCGATGGCCTCGGCCTTCGCCAAGCTGAAGCGCTGAAAGCGCCCTACTGCTCTCGACCAAGGTAGCCTGCAAAGTAAATGGCTACCTTGGCGAAGTAAGGCCCCTGGTCGGCAACGAATGCGTACCGCCATACAAATTATTACTAAAGTAATAGTTCGCAAAAAATAATTGCAACATTGCTGCTATCCTGCGCTCACATCGCTTGAAGAATTACAAGTACGGAGACAAAGGATGGTGGCAGCCAAGAGCTTCCGGCAACGTCTTTCTGGTTTGCTGGAATCGCTGCGCTTTCAGCTTACGCTGGGTGTATTGCTACTTCAGGCGCTTTGCCTGACATCCCTTGCGATTATTGCCGCAGACCGACTCCAGAGCAGCTTCCTGGAACAGCTGGAGGCGCAACAGGTAAGCAATCTCGATTTCGTCACCAAATGGCTTGAAAGCGCGGTGACGGAGCGGATCGAATCGCTTCAGGCAATTGGCAAGAGTCTACCGCCGGAGAACTGGTCGAACAGCGAGGTCGTCCAGCATCACCTGGCAAACCAAAGCAGCATCAACCAACTTTTCTCACGGGATATCCACGTCATCTCCGTGTCGGGATACCGTATTGCCGAGACTCCCCTGCGTCAGAACATTGGTACCGATTATCGCGACTCGATTCCCTTCAGGCTGGCAGTCGAATCCCGTCGCCCGGTCGTGACTCCGCGCATAGGAAGGAATTCCCGCCGTCCGAATCTTGTTTTCGCGGTTCCCGTCATGAATACGGAAGGAATGGTTGTGGCGGTCATTTGTGGCACCGAAGAATTGATGCCGGGCAGCCATTTCTATATTTCCGACTTCGCTCACAATGGCCAGCACGGAGGCTATCAGGTCATTTCCCTCGCAGAACGCACTTATGTCGCCAGCACCGATGCCTCGCTGGTTTTGACAAAAATACCGGATAAAGCGCCGGACCCGCTGATGGAACGCAGGCTCAGCGAGGGCTTTACGGGGGCAGGCCGGTCGCAGGAGCCCGCGGGAAGCGAAATAATTTCCTATGCCAAAGCAATCAAGGACTTCAACTGGCTCGTTGTAGCCTATCTCCCGGCCGAGCAGGCGCTTGCCCCACTGAAGCATCTCACGCACACGATATGGATCGGTGCCATTCTGGCAATGCTGATTACCGGCATGGTGATCTGGCGTCTCATGGGCAAGCAACTCAGGCCACTGGAGAACGCCGCCGCTGAAATCCTCAGCGCGCTCCCCGGCAAGGAGCCGGCAAGACTGCTTGAAACAGGAAGTCGGGAAATTCGTGTCTTGCTCCAGCATTTCAACCAGCTACATCAAGTCATCCGGGAACAGTTTCTCGCGTTGCAGGCGGAACGCGACCACCTGGAATTGGCGGTTCAGCAACGAACCGAAGCATTGATGAGCAGCGAGCGTTTTACCCGGGCGATCACGGACGCACTACCAAGCATGATTGCCTATTGGGATACAGCGTTACGTAATCGCTTTGCCAATCGTGCCTATATCGAGTGGTTCGAGACGACTCCCGGTGATATCGAAGACGCCCGCATGGATGAACTTCTCGGCGAAGAGGCTTATCGCTTCAGTGAGGCACACGTCCAAGCAGCACTTCAGGGAGAGCCGCAATGTTTCGAACGAATGTTCAATCTCCCCGGCAAGTCAAACCGGATTTTGTTGGTCCATTACATACCGGACGGCTCTCCAGATTCGGTCAAAGGCTTTTTCGTGCTCGTCCATGACATCACCGAACTGAAGCAGGCCGAGCAGAAAATCCAGCGACAAGCCGACGAACTGGATGACCTTTACAACCACGCCCCCTGTGGCTATCACTCGCTTGATGAGCAAGGCTTCATCCAGAAGATCAACGATACCGAGTTAAGCTGGCTGGGATACAGCCGTGAAGAAATTCTCGGACAGAGACGAGTTACCGAGTTCCTTACACCGGCATCAATCGAGATCTTTCGGCAAAACTTCCCGAAGATTTGCGCCGGAGAGTCGTTGTACGAATTGCCCATGGAATTTATCCGCAAGGATGGCAGCACTTTCCCCGTTTTGCTCTCGGCATCGGCCATCCTCGACGAGGCCGGTCACTTTGTCTGCACCCGTTCGGCCCTGATCGATTACTCGCAACTTCGTCGTCAGCGGGAAACACTGGAGCGGGTGCTGGCCGCCTCACCGATTGCGGTCCGTATTGCCCGAGTGGAAGACCATCATATTCTGTTCGTCAATCAGGCCTTTTGCGACATGGTCCGCCGGAGCAAAGCTGAAGCACATCAGGTAGATGTCAGCAGCTATTACGCCGACCCGGGCATTTTCGAAGAAATCCGCGCTTCGCTTGCCCGTGGTGAATCGGTCATCAACCGCATGGCAGAACTACATTTTCCAGACTCGCCGGATGAAGCCCATCTCTGGGTCTTGGGCTCATACATGAACATCGATTACAACGGCCAGCCGGCCGTTCTTGCCTGGTTCTTCGACATAACAAAGCTGCAGGAGGCGAAATCGGAAGCCGAGGCCGCGACCAAGGCAAAAAGTGCCTTCCTGGCCAACATGAGCCACGAAATCCGGACACCGATGAATGCCATCATCGGCATGGCCGAACTGGCTTTGGCGACCGACCTCAATACCCGACAACTCAACTACGTCAACAAGATCAAAGCCGCTTCCGAGGGCCTTCTGACCATCATCAACGACATTCTCGACTTCTCCAAGATCGAGGCAGGCAAGTTGGAAATGGAACGAACGCCCTTCGTACTTGAGAGCATCTTCGATCAGCTATCAAGTGTGGTTGCCCTGCGTGCGGAAAATCATGGAATCGAGCTTTACTACGACATCGACGAGGATACGCGCCTGCTCGAAGGCGACCCGCTGCGGCTGGGCCAGGTGTTTACCAATCTGGTCAGCAATTCCTTGAAATTTTCGACCGGCGGCAACGTCATCGTCAAAGTCAGGACCACGACGCTGGAAGGGCAGAATGTCGAACTTCACTGCTCGGTCAGCGACGAAGGTATTGGCATGAGCGAAGAGCAAGCCAGCAGACTATTCAGTCCGTTTTCCCAGGGCGACACTTCGACAACGCGTCGTTTTGGTGGAACCGGCCTCGGCTTGTCCATCTCCCGTCAATTGATCGAAATGATGGGTGGTCGCATTTGGGTGGAGAGCACCTTGGGACGCGGCAGCACCTTCCACTTTACCGTTCGGCTCAAACACCTCGGTCCCGATCGACGCTTGGGCCTGCGCGAATTCGGCACCAAACTGGCTGAACAGGCGCACCGCCCGGTATTGATCATCGACGACAATTCCGTTTCGCTAAACATTCTGTGCCACTTGACTCAGCAACTGGGCCTCAAGGCAGAAGTGGCGGCCAGCGGATACGAAGCCATCCGGAAAATGGATTGCGACTCCCCGGCAGACTATCTGGCCTGCCTGGTCGATTGGCAAATGTCGGATATGGATGGCATCGAAACCATCCGGCAAATACGCGCCATCTATGTCAAACGCCAGAAGAGAGTGCCGAAGATGGTGTTGATCACCGCTTATAGTCATCACAGCGAACTCGATGGTTTAGGCGAAGAAATCGAAAGTGTCCTCGCCAAACCTGTCTGTGCCCGGCACCTATACGTTGAACTGGCCAACTGCCTGGGCTTGATGCAGTCCGTAACGCCGTCCGTGGAACGGCGCAAGGCCTCGGTCCTGCAGTGGTCACGCTTCGCCAACCTCGATATCCTGGTCGCCGAGGATGTCGAGATCAATCGCGAAGTCATCAGTGAACTTCTTGGCAATGTCGGCCTGACGGCACGATTGGCCGTCAATGGTCAGGAATGCCTGCAAGCCGTTTACGCAAAGCGCCCGGATTTGATCCTGATGGACATTCAAATGCCGATCATGGACGGTTACATGGTTACCAGAGCCCTTCGGGAAAGCCCTGAATTTGCCGACCTGCCGATCATTGCCCTGACCGCCAACGCCTTGCTCGAGGAAAAGGAACACTGTTTGCAGGCCGGGATGAACGGCCATGTCGCCAAACCCATCCGCATGGATCAACTATACGAACAACTCGTTGCCTGCCTGCCCGATTGGCGGAAAAATGATAGCGCTCCTGCCCCGGCACGCCCTGCCTACAACCTCGATAAATCTGGAGTGCCTCCCAACCCTGCCTTTCCCGGACTCGATGTCGCGGTCGGTCTGAATTATGTCGGCAAAATGCCGCTATATCTGCGACTGCTGGCCAAGTTCCGCGACAGGTATGGCGAATCCTTCGAAAGCGAGTACTTGCAGGCGAGAAGCACCAATGACTGGAGTTCGCAGATCCGGCTTGCGCACACGATCAAAGGCGCGGCACGAACCCTCGGTGCCTTTGATCTGGGTGAAGCGGCAGCAGCACTGGAGACCGCAGCCACAGCCAAGGACAGCGCGGCCTGCGACGAGAAGTTCGTGGATGTGCTGGATCAGTTGCACATTGTGATTGAGGGTTTGCGTGACATCTGAGCTGTCCGATCATTGATGGAGTCAGGCGCTCGTAACCCAACATCGACGCCTACCGTATCTTGGTCGTGAACAACCGAAATTCATATTTGCTTACAACCTGTAATACCCCCTGATGAGAAGCAGGGCCTAAACTTTTGTCATCGGAACATTCCAAATGACACAAATCATGAAACGCCCGCTATTCTGGCTTGCCCTGCTTCCCCTCGGCCTCTGGGCTGCCTTCGCCCTCCCCGAAGTTCTCGCCAAAAACCCCGCCGGCTTCTGGGACTGGCGCCGCCCACTGATTCTGCTCTCCGGCCTGTTCGCTCTCTGGTGGATGAGCGCCGGGATGGTGCTGGCGGCACGGCCGGCCTGGCTGGAAGGGCGATTCGGCGGGCTCGACAAGCTCTACCGCTTGCACAAGCATATCGGCATTGGGGCCGGCGTACTGGTCTTCACGCACTGGATGCTGGAATGGCTGCCCAAGAAGCTGTCGAAGGCGGGCTGGATCGCCGGCCCGAACCGCCCGCGCGGGCCACGCGGCGAACCCGACCTGTGGATCGAACTGGCCAAGGACGTCGGCGAATGGGCCGGCTACATCCTGCTCGCGCTGGTCGTCGTCGCCCTTGTCCGGCGTATTCCCTATCGTTGGTTCCGACTGGTTCACAAGGCGTTCGGCCTCGTCTTCCTGGCCGGCGCCTTCCATGGCCTGATGCTGCTGCCGGCCAGCTATTGGCAAAGCCTACTCGGCTGGCTGACCGCCGCGCTGGCTGCTGCCGGCGCCGTTCCCGCCCTGCTTTCTTTGGCTGGCCGGATCGGGCGCAAGCGCCAGCATGCGGCAAGCGTCGAGGCGATTCGCCAGCACCCGGGGCAACTGCTCGAAATCGTTTGCCGCCCCTTGGCCGGTTGGCCGGGACACCGCGCCGGCCAGTTCCTCTTCATCGACTTTGGCCTGCGTGGCGAAGGGGCCCACCCCTTCACCATCGCTTCCGACTGGAATGGGCAGCAAGGCACGCTGACGCTGGCAATCAAGGCGCTTGGCGACTTTACGCGCCAATTGCCGTCGCTCGTCCAACCCGGGCAGCACATCACACTCGAAGGCCCTTACGGTCGTTTCGATTTCGCCCCGGCTGCCGGCGAGCATCAGGTCTGGGTCGCCGGCGGTATCGGCGTCACGCCCTTCCTCGCCCGACTCGGCGAACTGGCCCATGAAAACGGCTCCGCGAAGATCAATGCCGACTTTTTCTACAGCACGCCCGAGGCCGCCCCCGACGAGTTTCCTTCGGCGCTCGCCGAACGTTGTGCCGCCGCCGGCGTTCGCCTGCATCGGCGGATCAGCGAGCGTGACGGCCCGCTGACTTCGCACGATATCGCCGCCTGTCTGCAACCGGGCAGCAGCGTCTGGTTCTGCGGGCCGGCAGCCTGGGGCCAGGCACTGGGCAAAACCCTGATCGCCGGCGGCCTGCCAGAGTGCGCCTTCCACCAGGAAGCCTTCGATTTCCGTTAGGCAGATCGTTCGTTCCCTTGTCCCGGCAGCCGCCGGAACGAGCATCGGCGCGGCTGTTATCATTCGTCCTTTGCAACGAATCATGACGGCAATGAACAAGGTATTTGGCATCAAGAACTGCGACACCATGAAGAAAGCCATGGCCTGGCTGAGTGAAAACGGCGTCGCCTACGAATTCATCGATTACAAGAAGGCCGGCGTCGCCGAAGCCGGCCTGCCGGACTGGAACGCCCGCGCTGGCTGGCAGAAGCTGCTCAACACGCGCGGCCTGATGTGGAAAAAACTCAGCGACGAGGAACGTGCCGACGTCGACGAGGCCAAGGCGCTCAAGCTGATGGCGCAATATCCCAGCCTGATCAAGCGTCCCGTGCTCGATACCGGCAGCAAGCTGCTGGTCGGCTTCAGTCCTGAAACCTACGCCGCGGAGCTGAAATGAACGCCAGCTACGTCCGCCGCTTTCTCTTTGAAAATCTCGACATTCGTGGCGCCATCGTCCATCTTGGCGACGCTTGGCAGCAGATGCAGGCCGGCCGCGACTA
The DNA here is from genome assembly GCA_016791065.1 of Dechloromonas sp. Lineage (GTDB taxonomy): Bacteria > Pseudomonadota > Gammaproteobacteria > Burkholderiales > Rhodocyclaceae > Azonexus. The sequence continues at coordinate 21,980 of JAEUOD010000161.1, forward strand.
CCAGCCGACCGTCGCCCAGTTGCTCGGCGAAACTGCTGCCGTTACTGCCTTGATCGCAGGCCAGCTCAAGCAGCCTGGCCGGCTGACCCTGCAGTTGCGCGGCAACGGCCCGATCCAGCTGCTCATCATGGACTGCAACGAAAAGTTGCAGATGCGCGGCATGGCACGCAGCAATCCCGTCGTCCTGCCGGCGCCGGTGCCCGATCTGCTCGGTGCCCATCAGGGGGGGCAGTTGATGATGAGCCTCGACCTGCCGGAAGCTCGCCAGCCCTACCAGAGCTTCGTGCCAATGAACGGCGACAGCATCGCCGCCATTTTCGAACATTATCTGGAACAGTCGGAACAGCAGGCGTCACGCCTGTTCGCAACCGCCGCCCCGGGCGCTGCAGCCTGCCTTTTCCTGCAGAAAATGCCCGATGCCGACAAGCATGACGCCGATGCCTGGGCACGCATCACGCAACTGGCCGCCACCGTCAAGCCGGCAGAACTGCTTGAACTCGATGCCGAATCGCTGCTCACGCGGCTCTTCCATGAGGACATGGCAGCGCACGGCCTGCGTCTGTACGATGCGCTGCCCGTCGTCTATCACTGCCCCATGGATTGGGAGAAGGTGCGCGACATGGTGCGTTCGCTCGGCCGTGCCGATGCCGAGACCATCCTCGCCGAGCATGGCGAAATCCTGATCCGCGACGATATCTGCAATCACGACTATCGTTTTTCCGCCGCCGACGTCGCCGCGCTCTTCGCCGCCAGCGAAGGCAAGGCGCTGCATTGAAACCGGAAGCCGATCCGTCCATCCTCGGCCGGCAGGTCGAACTGCTCTACCGCAATCTGCGGTTGGGGCAGATCATGTCCGTCCTCAACGCGAGCTTCCTGATCTGGGTTGCCTCGCCGACCGTGAGCGGACTGGCACTGGGCATCTGGTGGCTGCTGGCCACCCTGGTCGCCCTCGGGCGAATCCGCCTGGCGGCGCTCTTTCACCAGCATCCGGATGAAGCGCGCCAGGCCGCGACCGCGCTCTGGCACCACCGCGCCCTGTTCGGGGCGCTGATCAGCGGGCTGATCTGGGCGGGCGGCACCCTCCTGCTGATGGCACCCGGCAATACCACGCTGCAGCTGTTCACCGCCTTCGTCATGGCCGGCATGGTCGCCGGTGCGGTGCCGGTACTCGCCGCCGACCGGCGCATCTTCCGCAGCTTTGCCTGGCCCATCGTGCTCGCTGTCGCGATCAGTGCATTCGGGCTCGATGCCCTGCACATCGCGCTGACCGCCATGTCGCTGCTCTTCCTGATGATCGCGACGCGCAGTGCCGACTATTTTCACCAGACGCTGCTCGAATCCCTGCGCCTGCAACACGAAAAGGAGGCCCTGGTCGGCAAGCTGGAGCGGGCGCGCGCGATTGCCGAACAATCGGACCGGGCGAAGACCGAGTTCCTGGCCAACATCAGCCACGAATTGCGGACACCGCTGAACGGTATCGTCGGGCTCGGCGAATTGCTCGATCTCGAAGCATTGACGCCCGAGCAACAGGAACTGCTGACCCCGCTGCGCCGTTCGGCCGATGATCTGATGCGCATGATCGGCAACCTGATCGAACTGTCGTCGCTCGAAGCCGGCTACATCAAGCCGCAAGCATCGGCCTTCATCACGACCGAACTCGCCGAATCGCTGCTCAGCGGGCACCGGACAGCGGCCCGCGAGCGGGGATTGGAGCTGCGCGAAGCCATCGACCCCGCACTACCGCAAATCATCGTCGGCGATATTGCCCGCCTGCGCCAAGTTTTCGCGCAACTGGTCGGCAACGCCATCAAGTTCACCGAACGTGGGCATGTCGAAATTGCCATTCGCCTGCTGGATGCGAACACAGAGCGCAGTCTCATCGAATTCTGCATCAGCGACAGCGGCCCCGGCATCGCCCCGGAAAAACTACGCCTGCTCAGCGGCCTGCTCGTCCAGGGCGATGGTTCGAGCATCCGCCGTCACGGCGGCATCGGCGTCGGCCTGCCGATCGCACGCAAGCTGATCGAACTGCTTGGCGGCGAACTGCGCATCGAAAGCGAAAGCGGCGTCGGCAGCCGCTTCCGCTTCAGTCTTCCATTCGCCCACCGGATCGAAGACGAGGCTTCGCCTGCCGCCAACGCTCAAGGGTAGCGCAGTTCGACGCGACGCATCGTGCGTCGGCATTCGGTCGTGATGCACCCACCCGCCGTCTTTTCCATACCCACGGCGTAACGCCTGATCTGCAGGGCCGGCACGCCCAGCTTGCGCAATACCTGGAAAACCGCATTGACGCGCTGTTCGGCAATTGCCAGCTTGTAGGCCCGACTGCCCTGGTCGTCGGTCATGCCCAGGAGGGTGACGATCCGCTTTGCATCGGCCTTGAGCGCCAAAGCATGCGCTTCGAGTTTGCGCCGCCCAATAGCGTCAACCTGCGTCCCTCCAGGGGAAAAGAAGATGCGGTTCTCCGGCAGGCTGGAGGGCTCTTCCACATTGCCGACCCGAGGCATTTCGGGTTGAGCCGGTACAGTCATTGGCGGCTGCACCGGTGGAACGTCGGGGGCCGGCGTGGCGCAAGCCACCAGCAAGGAGAGCGATACGAGCCCGAGCAAGCCCAGGCCCTTCACGACAGATGCTCCGGTGCAACCATGTCGGCCAGCGGCGTGCGTGCGGATGCCTCATCCTTACCCGGAAGGTGGCGGATCAATTCATCTAGATTGATATGCAATGTTTTCAGCACCACCTCGGGCAGGGCTGCCAGCGCCTCCGGCAGAATACCCTCGGCCGGCCCCGGCAGGGCGGCCAGGGCCGCCACGCCCTGTTCAGCCAGATGCAGGCCGACCCGGCGCTGATCACCGCTGCGCTTCTGCTTATCGAGGCACTCGCGCGCCACAAGCTTGTCTACGAGCAGGCTGCAGGTCGATTGATGCACGCCCATGCGGCGGGCCAGTTCGCCGATCCCGATTCCCGGCGTACGCGCCACTTCCTGCAACACCCACATCTGCGAACCGGACATGCCGCAGCGCTCCTCGACCAGACGGAAATACTGGCGCATGGAACCGAAGATCAGGCGAAATTGCTGCAGGACGTCGAGCGCCAGCGGCGTCGCCAAGTTGTCGTGAGGGCTGCTCATGGCCGTAAAGACATCTCCATGGGTTGCGTCGATGAAATGTGTCAATTATATTGCTTATCAATGTATTTTATGGGCAGGATTTTGCTGCTCCTTTTGACAGGAGTTTTCAGGGGGCACGACGCCCTCCTTCCATATGGCCAACACGATCCAACTTTTCGGCCTCGTCCTGATCGGCGGCCTGCTGGCCGGCGAAGTCTCCCGACGCCTGGCCGGCCTACCGCGCACGACAGGCTACGTCATGTTCGGCCTGCTCAGCGGCCAGAGCGGCCTGGGCTGGATCAGTCCGCTGCATATCGAATCGGCCCAACTCTTTATCGATCTCGGCCTGGGGCTCATCCTTTTCGAACTGGGGTCGCTGGTTCCGCGTACCGACCTATCGGTCGCGCGCGACCGCCTGTTCGCCGGGCTCAATATCGCCGGCCTCTCCGGCCTGGCCATGTTCGCGTTGCTATTCCTGGCCGGCTATTCGGCACCCGACGCCCTGTTCGCCAGCGCCCTCTGCCTCGCCACCTCGGCGGCCATCACCATCGCCACCTGCAGTGATGTCGGCGCCAAAGGCGAACGCTCCGGACTGCTCTACACCATGGTTGCGCTCAACGGCTGCCTGGCCTTTACCGTCATCGCCGTCCTCATGCCCTTCCTCGACACCACGACCGACAGCGGCCTGCTGGCCCGCCTGGGCAGTGCCCTCGGCACCATCGCCATCTCCCTGCTGATCGGGGCCACCTGTGCCGGCGTCGTCCTCTTCGGTGCCCGCCGGCTGGAACGGCAGCCCGAGCACCATCACCTGCTGATCCTCGGCTGCATCGTGGCCGGCGTCGGCAGCGCCGTCCAGCTGGAAATCTCGGTCTTCCTGCCGATGCTGATCTTCGGCTATCTGGTCCACGCCTTCGACCACCAGCAGCGGGTCATCGGCATCCGCATCGCCAGCGATGCCCGGGTCTTTCTCGTCATCACCTTCGTCCTCGCCGGCGCGGCGCTCGACATCGCCCATCTCCAGCACTACTGGCCGCAGGCGCTCGCCATTGCCGGCCTGCGCCTCGGCGGGCAATGGTTGGGTAGCTGGCTCAACCGCCAGCGTCTCGGCCTGAGCACGGCGCGGGAATGTCTATTTTTATCCATCGGCCTGCAACCGATGTCGAGCGTTGCCCTGGTTCTGCTGTCCAACACCCAGGTGCTCTACGCCGAACTCGATCCCGACCTCGTCGGCGCCCTGCTCGCCACGCTGCTGCTGATGCAGCTGTTCGGCCCGCTGGCGACGCAGACCGCAATCAAAGGCTTCGGCGAAGCCACCCGCCTGGCACCCCGACCGAAACCGGGCGACCCCGGTATCCCCCAAGGAGGAAATCCGACATGAGCAGACGTCCCCTGCGGATCGGACTCTCGGCCCGCATCTACCACCCGGAACCCGGCGCGACCGGCTTGCAGTCCAAGTCGCTGCACTACCTCGAACAATCGGTGGCGCACTGGGTCATGTCGCGCGAAGTGATGGTCTTCATGATCCCCTCGGTGAGTGGCGACGGCATTGTGCACCGCAGTCGCATCCGGCTCTCCGACTACCCGCAGTATCTCGACGGCCTGGTGCTGCAGGGCGGTGCCGACATCAGCCCGCAAAGCTATGGCGAGGAACCCTTGCGCCCCGAATGGGCCGGTGACCGCCTGCGCGACGCCTACGAAATGGAACTGCTGCACGAGTTCATGGAGGCCGGCAAGCCGGTGCTCGGCATCTGTCGCGGCGCCCAACTGATCAACGTGGCGTTCGGCGGCACGCTCTATCAGGACATCCCGACCCAGTTCGACCAGCCGGTCGTCCATCAGCACGCCGACTACGACAAGCACGCGCATGCCATCGAATGGGATGCCGATTCCAGCCTGGCCCGACTTTACGGTGAGCGCCGCAGCGGCGGCGTGGTTTCCATTCACCACCAGGCAATCAAGGCCTTGGGCAAGGGCCTGCGCGTCGAGGCGCGGAGCGCCGAGGACGGCCTGATCGAAGCCGTGCGCCTGGATGGCAAGGCCTACGTCACCGGCCTGCAGTGGCACCCGGAATTTCACCCGCCCGGCGCCGAACATCTGCTCGACTGCACACCGATCCTCGACGAATTCCTCAACGCCGCCCGCGGCCGGCGCTGGTAGCCCGTGATCGAGCACCTGTTCGCCCTGCCGCGCACGCTCTGGGAAAGCCTGCTCGAACGCCTGATCTTCCTCCCCCCCTTCCCCGAGCAACTCGATTCGCTGGCCCTGTTCAGCCTGCTGCTCGTCGTCGGGCTGCTCATCGGCGAATGGCTGCATGCGCGTGCCGGCTGGCCCAAGGTGATCGGCTACGTGCTGGCCGGCACGCTCTTCGGCCCGGCCCTGCTCGGCTGGATCAGCTTCGAGGCACTGGCCCAGGCACGCCCGATGGCCGATGCGGCGCTCGGCCTGCTGATGATGGAAGTCGGCCGCCGGCTCGATCTCTCTTGGCTGCTGCGCAATCGTGAGTTGCTGCGCAGCACGCTGAGCGACATTACGTTGTCCTTTCTCCTGATCTTCCTTTTCGCCCTCGCCGTGGTCGGCCTCAGCCCGGCCTGGGCCGCCGCCACGGCTGCCGTCACCATGGCTTCGGCACCGGCCGTCGTGCTGCTCACCATCGAGGAGGCCAAGGCCCAAGGCCAGGTCACCGAACGCATCATCCTGCATACCGCCATCGGCTCGGCCGCTTCCTTCGTCGCCTTTGCCATCGTGCTCGGCGTCGTCCATGCCGAACACAGCGAGGACTGGCTCAACGCCATCGCCCACCCGCTCTGGGTGGCCTTCGGCGCCCTGCTTCTGGCCGCCATCGGCAGCCGCCTGGCGCTGCTCATCGGCCACCTACTGCCCAAGCGTTCGCTCGCTCAGGTCTTCGTCCTCATCGCTTCCGCCCTGCTCTGTGTCGGCATCGCCCGCATGCTGGCGGTGCCGGTCTTTCTCACCCTTTTCCTGATGGGCATCCTGCTCGCCACCCAGGACCGCCAGCAGACGCTGCGCTATACCGAACTACCCGAGGGCCACTGGCTGCTCGCCATCATCCTCTTCGTCATCGTCGGCGCCTCGCTGCCCTGGCAGGACTTCACCTGGCTGATCGGCTTGCAGGCAATCGGCCTGCTCGTCGTTCGCGCTGCGGCCAAGACGGCCGCCCTCGCCTGGTCGGGCGGCAGCCTGCCACTACGGAAGCGCCTGCTGGTCGGCGTCGGCATCCAGCCGCTGTCAGCGACAGCCGTCTTCATGGCCTATGAAATCGCCAGCCTCTACCCGGAAATCGGCCGCTCGGCGCTGGCCCTGCCGCTGTTCTCGGCGGCGATCATGGAACTGGCCGGCCCCGCCCTGTGCCGACAGGCCCTGCGCCGCTCCGGCGAATGCGAGGGCGGTGGCGAAGCGCAAGGAGGTATCGCATGAGCACCGCTTCACTTGGCGAATTCACCCACAGCGAGCCGCTCACCCTGGGCGTCGAGCTTGAACTGCAACTGGTGTCGCGGCGCGATTTCGACCTGACGCGCGGCGCCACCGACCTCATCGGCAGCCTCGATTACGACGGACGCTTCGGCGAGATCAAGCTCGAAATCACCGAGAGCATGATCGAGATCAGCACCCAGCCCCAGGCCAGCGTCGATGGCATCGCCGCCGACCTCGCCGGGTTGCGCGACACCCTACGCGAACATGGCCAGCGCAACAACATCGGCATCTGCGGCGGCGGCACCCACCCTTTCCACCGCTGGCCGGACCGCCGCATCTGCCCAGGCGAGCGCTTCGACGTGCTCTACCAGCGCTATGGCTACCTGGCCAAGCAATTCACCGTTTTCGGGCAGCACATCCATATCGGCTGCACCTCAGCCGACGAGGCGATCTGGCTGACCCAGGCGCTCGGCGTCTATGTTCCGGCCTTCATTGCGCTCTCGGCCTCCTCGCCTTTTGTCGATGGTGTCGACAGCTTCTTCCAGTCGGCGCGGCTCAATGCCGTTTCCGCCTTCCCGCTCAGCGGCCAGTGTCCGGCGCTGGCCGATTGGGATGCCTTTGTCGAACACTTCAATTTTCTGCAGGCCTGCGGCATTGCCCAGGGCATCAAGGATCTGTACTGGGATGTCCGCCCCAAACCGGAATTCGGCACCGTCGAGATTCGCGTCTGCGACACGCCGCTGGGGATCGAGCAAGCCACAGCCCTCGCCGCGCTGGCACAATCGCTGTCACGCTGGCTGCTGCGCACCCGCCCCCCACTGCATACCAAAAAGCAGCTTTACGTCGCGCGCTACAACAAGTTTCAGGCCTGCCGCTACGGTATGGCAGCGATGATTTCCGACCCCGTTGCCGGCTGTCAGCTCCCGCTGAAGGACATCCTCGGCGAACTGTTCGAACAACTGACGCCGGATGCCGAAGCCCTCGACTGCGCGCACTGGCTGAATACCCTGCGGCCGCTGCTCGATGCAAGTACCGGCGATGCGGCCTGGTTGCGCCAACAGCACGCGGCTCATGGCAATCTGCATGATGTCGTGCGTCAGGCCAGCGAACGCCTGATGCAGGCCCCACCCCGCAAATCCTGGGAGACTCCCCGATGAAACGCCGGCTGACCGCCCTTTCCCTGTGCCTCAGTCTCACTGCCATGGCAGCCGAACCGGCCTGCCAGTTCGAGAGCATCCCCAGCGGCCCGCAGAAGCTCGGGCGCTGGATCGACAAGGGCAACTGGCTGAGCAACGAGAACCTGCGCGTCACGCTCCCCGCCGCCAATACCTTCATGCCGGCCCAACGCATGTTGCTGGCCCAGGGCGGCGAAGCCCTGCGCCCGGCCAACCGGATTCTCGACCTCAACGCAGCCAAGGCCATCGACCCCCACGATGGCCGCGAACGCGACCTGGCCTTCCTGCTCGACAGCCGACTGGGCGCCGATGGCCTCCTCGTCCTGCAGAACGGCCGCATCCTTGGCGAACGCTACCGCAACGGCCAGCAGCCCGAAGACCCGCGCCTCCTCCTGCAAGCCACCCGCCCCCTGCTCAACCTGCTGGGTGCGGTCAGCATCGGCCAGGGCAAGCTGGTCGCCGACCGCGCCCTCAACCGTTACGTCCCGGCGCTAGGCAGCCAGCCCGGCATCCGCAAGCAATCCGTCCAGCGCCTGCTGGAAAGCAAGGAAGGCCGCGCCTGGCGCGATGAAGACCTGGTGGCCTGGCAACAGGCTGGCGGCTGGATGCCGAACGCCCCGACAACGGGCGTGCGCGCCTGGCTGGCCAAACCCGGCCGCTGGGAAATACCCGAAACCGACATCGCGCCGGTACCGCTCACCGGCACACCCGAAAACGACCTGCTCGCCTGGCTGCTGACCGAAAGTAACGGCGTGCCGCTTTCCCGGCTGTTCTGCGAGCAGTTGCAGAGCCGCCTGCGCCCCGAGCACCCCGTGCTCTGGCTGACCGACCCGCAGGGGGTCGAACTGGCCGATGGACTGGCTCTCTCGCTGCGCGATTTCGGCAAACTCGGCCAGGTTCTGCTCGAAACCCGCAGCAACCGCAATCGCAGCAAGATTCCCGGCTGGTTCATCGAAACCCTGACCGCCTCGGCCGGCCTGCGCACCCCGGAAATCCCCGGTCTCGCCAAGGGCAGCGAGGCGCGCTACGGCTTCATCCATCTCGGCGGCGACCCCAGCCGCGCCGCCCTGATCGGCCCGAACGGCACCAGCCTCTACATCGACTTCGACCGCCGCCTGGTCATCGCCCTCTACACCAGCAATCCGGTCACCACCTCGCCGCTCCTGCTGGCGACGCTGGAACAGTTCTGGAAAGCGGTGGGCAATTCGGGCATGGCGCTGCGCAAACCCTGAACCGCCGACTGCGGATGCGATCACCTGCCAAAGTAACGCCATTCCGGGCTTGACACGGAATCCAGTCATGTCCTTCAGCCTGTCGCCAGCCGGGCCAGGTAACTGGACATCACGGCATAGCCGGCGTAACCTATCCATATGAGCCAATTAATCGGCCCAATGGAGCCAACCATGACCACTCAAGCCAACAAGAACACTCCTCGTAGCACTGCCCAAGGTGCGCGATTCCTGCCGGCGTCCGGATCGCCGATGTCAGGCAAGGGACGCACCAAGGAGAGCAGCTATCTCCGGATGTTCAAGGCCAGCCCGAGCGAACGCATCGACCTCATCCGCAAGGGTCTGCCGGCTGAAATCGTCGTCACGACCGGGACCGACATGGGCATGTCGAAGGAACGCCTGCTCGCCTTCCTACAATTCCCGCGGACCACGATCAACCGCAAGATCGCCCGCAACGAAGCCCTGCCGCCCGAGTTTTCGGAACGCATGATCGGCCTGCAAAAACTCATCGGCCAGGTTGAAAGCATCATGGCGGAATCCGGTGTCGACCGGGATTTCAACGCGGCGCACTGGGTCGCCCAATGGCTCGAACAACCTTCGCCAGCGCTCGCCAATGCCAAGCCGGCGGATTACATGGATACGGTCGAAGGCCAGGAACTGGTTTCCGGACTGCTCGCCAGAATGCAATCGGGCGCCTACGCATGATGCCGGCGTGGCGGATCGCCACGGATACCCGCAGCTATACCGCCGACGACCTGAGCGGCACGGGCGCGAAGAACACCGGCGGCCGCTGGAACAGCCCGGGCAACCCCCTTGTCTATGCTTCCGGCTCGCGCGCTCTGGCCTGCCTGGAAACCCTGGTGCATCTGGGCAGCGGCGGTTTGCCGCTGAATCGCTATCTGGTCCGGATCGACATTCCTGACGATGTGTGGGACAAGCGCCAGGAACTCGATCTGGTCAATGCGCCGGTCGGCTGGGATGCTCTCCCGCAGGGCATGACCAGCCTGAATATTGGCGATGCCTGGCTGGCCGGCAAGGCAACGGCCATCCTGCTGGTGCCCTCGATTGTGGTGCCCGAGGAGCCGAACATCCTGATCAACCCGGCTCACCCGGATGCGCGCGGCATCACCGCGACCAAGCTCAGGAAGTGGCTGTACGACGCGCGGATGGCCAAAGCCTGATCCATTTCGCAACACCATTCGCGGCGGCGTTTGACGCGCCTGCGTACCCACAACAGCGTTGACGGGTACTATCTGCCCTCGCCCAATTTCGAGAAGCCAGTCCGCAATGCAAATTGAAGTAAAAGAGAAGCCCAGCTACGCCGTCGTCGCCGCCGTTCAACTGCCTACCGTCAGCGACACCGAATTCGAGGCTTCGCTCGCCGAACTGCGCGAACTGGCCAAAACACTGGGTTTCACCGTCGTCCGGACTTTTATCCAGAAACGCGCCGGCTTCGACACGACAGGCTATCTCGGCATCGGCAAGCGCCAGGAAATCCACCACTTCGTCAATAACGAGGCTGGCTACGTCGAGACCGCGCATGCAGCACCCTGCGAGATCGACGTCATCCTCGTCGACCACGAGATTTCACCGTCGCAGGCGCGCAACCTCGAAAAGGAAGTGGGCTGCGAAGTGATGGACCGCACCATGGTCATCCTCGAAATCTTCCACCGCAACGCGCGCTCCCGCGCCGCCAAGGCGCAGGTCGAAATCGCCCGCCTCGGCTACATGGCGCCGCGCCTGCGCGAAGCCGCCAAGCTGGCCGGACCGCAGGGCCGCCAGCGCAGCGGCGTCGGCGGCCGCGGTGCCGGCGAATCGCACACCGAGCTCGACCGCCGCAAGATTCGCGACCGCATCGCCGAACTGCAGCTCGAAATCGTCGCCATGGATGCCGAGCGCCAGACCCAGCGCGCCCGCCGCCAGGAACGCCAGGGCCTGGCCAGCGTCGCCCTGGTCGGCTACACCAACGCCGGCAAATCAACGCTGATGCGCGCCCTTACCGGCAGCGAGGTGCTGGTCGCCAACAAGCTGTTCGCGACGCTCGACACCACCGTTCGCACCCTTTACCCGGAAAGCGTGCCACGCGTGCTGGTCAGCGACACCGTCGGCTTCATCAAGAACCTGCCGCACGGCCTCGTCGCCTCCTTCAAGTCCACGCTCGACGAGGCGCTCGATGCCGGCCTTCTGCTCCACGTGATCGACGCCAGCGACCCCGGTTTCGAGCGTCAGCTCGACGTCACCGACAAGGTGCTGGCCGAAATTGCCGCCGATACCCTGCCCCGCCTGCTCATCTTCAACAAGATCGACCACGTCGGCGATGCCGCCGCACAGGCAGCCTGCGAAGCCGACCTGCAGGCCCGCTACCCCGGCTGTGTCGTGATGAGCGCCCGCCGCCCGGACGATGTGATGCGGCTCCACCAGAAGATCGTCGCCTTCTTCCAGCAGAACCTGGTCGAAGCCGAACTCTTCCTGCCTTGGTCGACCCAGCAACTGCGCAAGGAAATTTATGCGGGTTGCCAGGTGCTCTCGGAGAGCGCCGACGAGGAAGGCGCCAGCTTCAAGGTACGCGGCGAAGCGGCCACCATTGATAGCCTGCGCGAACGATTTACCCGGATAAGTTGATAGCGATCCCGGCAAATTCTCATACTGCGGTTTGTCAGGAATCGGCCATAAGCACCCTCCCAAACCGGTATCGTCAGACGAATCAGAACAACTTGCCCGGATTCATCAATCCTTGCGGATCGAGCATCTGCTTGATCGATCGCATTAGCGCCTGTTCGACCGGGCTCTTGTAGCGCTGCAGTTCCTCCCGCTTGAGCTGGCCGATGCCGTGCTCGGCCGAGATCGAGCCCTGTAACTCATTGACCAGGTCATGGACGATACGATTGACCGCCGACTGGTTGCCGATGAAGGCGGCGTTGTCCTGGGCATCGGGTTTCGAGAGGTTGTAGTGCAGGTTGCCATCGCCGACGTGGCCGAAGGCGACGATGCGGATGCCGGGGAAGGCAGCGGCCAGCGCGGCATCGGCGCGAGCCAGGAATTCGGGGATGCGGGATACCGGCACGGCGATGTCGTGCTTGATGCTGACACCTTCAATCTTCTGGGCCTCCGAGATGTTTTCGCGCAGCGCCCAGAGTTTTTGCGCCTGTGCCACGGAGGCGGCCAGGGTGCCATCGCCGACCATGCCGGAGGCCACTTGCGCCGCCAGCCATGCTTCAATGGCCGCCGGATCGGCATCGGAGAATTCAGCCAGGATGTACCACGGGCTGTGTGCTGTCGGCCGGGCGCTGCCGGCGATATTCTTGAGCACCAGCCCGAGCGCCACGTCGGAGACCAGTTCGAATGCGGTCAAATGGGCATCGAAGCCGCTTTTCGCCTGGTTGAGCAGTTCGACGGCCACCGCCGGCGTGGCGACATTGAGCCAGCAGGTAGTCTGCACTTTCGGCAGGGGGAAAAGCTTGAGCACGGCGGCTGTGATGATACCCAGCGTGCCTTCGGCGCCGATGAAAAGCTGCTTGAGGTCGTAGCCGGTATTGTCCTTGCGCAGGCCGCGCAGGCCATCCCAGATTTCGCCGGAGGGCAGCACAACCTCAAGGCCGAGCGTCAGTTCGCGGGTATTGCCGTAGCGCAACACCTGGACGCCGCCGGCATTGGTCGAAAGATTGCCGCCGATCTGGCAACTGCCTTCGGCGGCGAGCGATAGCGGGAAAAGACGGTCTGCGGCGCGCGCTGCTTCCTGCACGGCGGCGAGGATGCAGCCGGCGTCAACGGTGATGGTGTTGTTGCCGGCATCGACTTCGCGGATGCGGTTGAGACGCGACAGGCACAGCAGCACCGCCCTGCCCTCGCCATCCGGCGTCGCCGCGCCGCAGTGGCCGGTGTTGCCGCCCTGCGGCACGCTGGGCACGCCGGCCGCGACGCAGGCCTGCACCACGGCAGCGACTTCAGCGGTATTGGCCGGCCGCACCAGGCATTGTGCTCGGCCGGTATAGCGCCCGCGCCAATCGGTCAGGCAGGGCGCGAGGTCGGCGGGATCGCTCAGGACGTTGGCCGCCCCGACAATCCCTTCCAACCGTTCAGACAGGCTCGGCGTAGAGGTCATGGTGGTCGGCGTCGGTCACGCGGACCTTGAGGAAATCACCCGGCTCGGCATCGAAGAAACCATCGATGTAGACCAGCCCGTCGATTTCCGGCGCATCGGCCTTGGAGCGGGCGACGACGCCCTCCTCGTCCACCGCGTCAACCAGCACTTCGATAACGGTGTCGATCTTGGCTTCCAGCTTGGCAGCGGAGATGTCCTCCTGGACCTGCATCAGCCAGCGGCGCCGGTCCTCGCGTACGTCCTCCGGCAGCAGTTCGCCCAACTCATTTGCCTTGGCACCCTCCACCGGCGAGTAGGCGAAGGCGCCGACGCGGTCGAGCTTGGCATCTTCGAGGAACTGGATGAGTTGGTCGAAATCTTCCTCGGTTTCACCGGGGAAGCCGGTGATGAAGGTCGAGCGGATGACGATTTCCGGGCAGATTTCGCGCCACTTGGCGATCCGCTCCAGCGTGTTCTCGGCCGAGGCCGGGCGTTTCATGGCCTTGAGGATCTTCGGGCTGGCGTGCTGGAAGGGAACGTCGAGGTAAGGCAGGATCTTGCCCTCGGCCATCAAGGGAATGACATCGTCAACCGAGGGATACGGATAAACGTAGTGCAGGCGGACCCAGATGCCGAAGCTGGCCAGCGCCTCGCACAATTCCTTGAGGCGCGACTTGACCGGCTTGCCGCCCCAGAAGGCGGTGCGGTACTTGAGATCGACGCCGTAGGCGCTGGTGTCCTGCGAGATAACGAGGATTTCCTTGACCCCGGCGCGGGCCAGGTTTTCGGCTTCGGCCAGCACATCGCCGACCGGGCGCGAGACGAGCGGACCACGCAGCGAGGGGATGATGCAGAAGGTGCAGCTATGGTTGCAGCCTTCGGAAATCTTCAGGTAGGCGAAGTGGTCCGGTGTCAGGCGCACGCCCTGCGGCGGCACGAGATCGCTGTAGGGATCGTGGGGCTTGGGCAGATGGGTGTGCACGTAGCCCATCACCTCGTCGGCGGCATGCGGGCCGGTCACGGCCAGCACGGACGGGTGCGTCGTCTGGACGATGTCGCCCTTGGCGCCCAGGCAGCCGGTGACGATGACCTTGCCGTTTTCGGCCAGCGCCTCGCCGATGGCGTCGAGCGACTCCTCGACGGCGGCATCGATGAAGCCGCAGGTGTTGACGATGACGAGGTCGGAATTCTCGTAGCTCGGCGAAATCTCGTAGCCTTCGGCGCGCAGCTTGGTGAGGATGCGCTCGGCGTCGGAACCAGCCTTCGGGCAACCGAGGGAAACGAAGCCGACGGTCGGCACTTTTTCAATGATGGACATGCAGTGGAAACCTTGCCCGGCAACGCCGGAAATCAGAAAAAACAGTATTTTACGTGGGAATCAGGCCGGCAGGCGGTCGAGGGCCTGCTTGAGCGCCTCGAAGCAACGTTCGTCGATCGCCGTGCCGACGTTCTCGGCCATGATTTCCAGCGTCTTGGGAATCGGCACCGCGCCGCGATACGGCCGTTCGGCAGTGATCGCGTCGAAGATGTCGGCCGTCGTGATGATGCGGGTTTCGAGGCAGATTTCCTCCGCCGTGAGGCCGCGCGGATAGCCCTTGCCGTCGAGCCGCTCATGATGAGCCGCCGCGACCACCGCCAGTTCGGCGAAGGCCTCGATGCGCGAGAGGATGGTCTCGGTGTACATGGCATGCGCCTGCACGGCTTTCCACTCCTCGTCGTCGAGCTTGCCCGGCTTGTCGAGGACGCTGTTGCTGACCCCGAGCTTGCCGACGTCGTGGAGCAGCGCACCGCGCTTCAGCCAGCGCCTGCGCTCGGGCGACAGTTCGAGGATTTCGGCAATCATGTCGGTATAGAGCGCGACACGGGCGCTATGACCGCTGGTGTAAGGGCTCTTCGAGTCGACCACCTGGCCGAAGGCAGTGGCGATGTCGTCGAGGTAGTCCTCGTCGAGATCGACCACGTGCGATGCCGGCTCCAGCGCCAGGATGGCCTCGCCCACTTCGTCCGAAGCCAGCGTCGCCCAGAAGGCATCGCTCCCGGCCACCTGTTCGAAGGCTTCGACCAGACGCGGATCGAACCAGCGCCCGCGGCGCAGGCGAACCTCGTCGAGCGCCGCCGTCATGCCCCCCTCGGTATGGAAGACATCGATCACCTGGGCCAGCAGCGCGATCCGGGCGTAGAGCGGAATCGCCTCTCCAGCCAGCCGGTCGGGCCTGCCCTGGCCGTTGAAATGTTCGTCAAGACTGTAAATGCCTTGCGCCACGCGCTCGGGGAAACGCAGCAGGCGGGCAATCTCGGCACCCCGGGAACAACGCGTGGCGATCAGTTCCTGCGCAATTTCGTCGCCCTCGCGCATGATCGTCATGACACTGCGGAAGCGTTCGGCCAGGCCGGCCTTCAAGCCGGTGTGCGTGAGCACGAAGTTCAGCACGCTGGGCAGACTGTCGCCGACCGTCTTGAAGTCGTGCTTGAAGCGCAGGTCGTCGGTCAGGTAAAGCTCGCAGATACGCGCCGCATTGCTGCTGCAGCCGAGATCCTTGAGCAGGAGCGTGTAGTAAAGCTCCCACAAGCTATCTTCATCGAGCCCGATGGCGCGCCCGATGTGCATGCCGATCCAGCAGCAGCGGATGCAATGTCCCGGCGGCTGGCCTTCGGTGATATCGAGCGCATGCGAGAGCGCCGAGATCAACTCGGCCAGCTTCAATCCATAAGGTGATGCCCCCGGCGCAACGCCGGGGAACAACCGGGTCATCGGCATGAAACGAGGCCTAGGGACATGCGCTCAAACAGCTGGAACGGCCTCAAGCCAAGGCAGCGAGCGCCGGTGCGTAATCCGGCTCCTGCTTGATTTCCGGAACCAGCTCGCTGTGCAGCACGGTGTCGTTCTCATCGAGCACGACGACAGCGCGCGCCGAAAGACCGGCCAGCGGGCCGCTGGTGATGGCGACGCCGTAGGCTTCGAGAAATTCACGGCCGCGCATGGTCGACAAGGTCTGCACATTGGCCAGGCCTTCGGCGCCGCAGAAACGGCTCTGGGCAAACGGCAGATCGGCCGAGATACAGAGCACGACGGCGTTAGCGAGTTTGCTGGCGGATTCGTTGAACTTGCGGACCGAGGTCGCGCAGGTCGGCGTGTCGATGCTCGGGAAGATGTTCAGGATCTTGCGCTTGCCGGCCAGGCTGGCCAGCGTGACGTCGGACAGGTCCTTGGCGACCAGCGAGAAAGCCGGGGCCTTGGCGCCCTTGGCCGGGAAGTTGCCTGCGACGTTGATCGGGTTGCCACCCAGGGTAACGGTATTGGACATTGGGAACTCCTTGTTCTGTTATGGATGAATCGGAGCGTCTCTGACCGTCACATTCTCCATCAATTCCCTGAATCGTGGCGAATCCGTCAATTATTTTCCCGGCCGGATGCGCGACTAGCCCAACGCGCCCTGGGTTTTCGCCGGGCGCGGCTGAAGAATCATCTGCGTGCAGCGAAACAGCGCGATTTTCTTGCCACTCGCCTCGTCGGTGACCACGGCATCCCAGACCTGGGTCGTGCCGCCCAGATGCTGTGCCGTCGCCACACAGGCCACCGCGCCACCGCGGACGGTGCCGAGATGGTTGCTTTTCAGCTCGATGGTGGTGAAGGACTCCGCCCCCGGCGGCAAGTGCGCGATGGTCGCATAGCCGCAGGTGGTATCGGCGAGCGCGACGACACTGGCGGCATGCAGGAAATCGTTGGGCGCGATATGCAGTTGCTTGATCGGCATCCGGCTGCGCACGGTTTCCGGGGCAATTTCAAGTACCTCGATGCCGAGGTAACCCGGCAGATAGTCGACGCCACGCTGGTTGAGGTCGTCGATCGAGACATCGCTACGCAATTTGCTCATGGTTGATTTCTCCGTATCAGGCTGCCGCCAGTGCCGGCCTCACCGGCGCCTCGCGGATAGGCAGGTTGGCGAGGGCGGCGAGGCTGGCCAGCACGATGTCGGCATACCACATCCAGCCGAAGTCGCCGAATTGGGTAATCGCCAGCCCACCGAGCCAGGCGCCGAGGAAGCCGCCAATCTGGTGTGAAAGCAGGGTCAGGCCGAACAGCGTCGCCAGGTAGCGGATGCCGAACAGCTTGCCGACGATGGCGGCGGTCGGCGGCACGGTAGCCAGCCAAGTGAAGCCGAGACCGGCTGCGAAGAGATAGAAGGTCAGGTCGGTGCGCGGCGCCATCAGGTACAGGGCAACGAGGACGGCACGCGAGGCATACATCGCGGCCAGCACGTACTTGCTGCGGTAGACCGAGATGCAGTGACCGGCATAGAGGCTGCCGAAGATATTGGCCAGGCCGATGATCGCCAGCGACCAACTGGCCACCGAGGGCGGCAGGCCACAGAGATTGACCTCGCCCGGCAGGTGGGTGACGAGGAAGGCAATGTGGAAGCCGCAGGTGAAGAAACCGGCATGCAGCAGCAGGTAGCTGCGATCCTGCATCGCCGTGACAATGGCGTGCTTCAGGCCATTATCGGCATGGGTATGGACGACGGCTTCGGCCGGCTTCGAGCCGCTCAGCTTGCCGACCAGCGGCAGCGCCGCCAGCACCATCAGCGCCATCGACCACATTGCCCCCATCCAGCCGAACGACTGGATCAGCTTTTGCAGGATGGGCGCAAAGACGAACTGGCCGAAGGAGCCGCCGGCATTGATGACCCCCGACGCGGCACCGCGTGACTCGATGGGCAGACGCTGAGCAGCGGCGCCGATCAGCACCGAGAAACTACCGGCGCCCGACCCCATGGCCGAGAGCAGGCCGAGCGAAACGATCATGCCGAAGCCCGAGCCCATGAAGGGGGTGAGTGCGCTGCCCAGCGCCAGGATCAGCAGGCCGCCAATCAACACTTTGTGCGGCCCGTAGCGGTCGGCGACCGCACCGGCCACCGGCTGGATGGCCCCCCAGGTGAACTGCCCGACCGCCAGCGCGAAGCTGATCGTCGCGATACCCAGACCGGTCGTCGCATCCATCGGCGCCATGAACAGGCCGAGCGACTGACGGGCGCCCATGGTCACCATGAGGATGCCGGCAGCGGCCAGGGTGGTAAGCAGGACGTCGGGACGGCTCAGGGAACGCAGCATGGGCAGATCTTTCAGGGCAGGAGTGATTGCGATCGACAGCCCGAACTATAGTGACAAAAACCGTTGCCAAATAGCCCATAATAAGCGCCATATCGTCAACGGATCATTGACAAATGGCATGGCTGGGCAGTTGGGAAACTTTTGTCAGGGTCGTCGAGTGCGGCAGCATGGCGGCCGCCGCCCGGCGCCTGGATTGCACGCGGGCGCAGGTCAGCAAGCAGATCGGCGAACTCGAACGCGCCTTCGGCGTCCGCTTCTTCGAGCGCTCCACGCGCAAGCTGAGCCTGACGCCTTCCGGCGAAATCTTTCACCAGCACGCTCTGCGCACGCTCGAAAACATCCAGAGCACGGAATTCGCCGTCCGCAACCAGGGCGACTCGCCGCGCGGCGTCCTGCGCATCAGCGCCTCGCTCACCTTCGGCAGGATGTTCATCGCGCCGTTGCTACCCCGCCTGGTCGCACGCTACCCCGAACTGCGCTGCGAACTGATCCTGACCGATCAGGTCGTCGACCTGGTCGAGGACAACATCGATCTCGCCCTGCGCATGACCAAGGTTCCGCCCGACGACGCCGTGGCCAAGCGGCTCGCCCCGCTGCAACGCGTCATCGTCGGCACCCCGGCCTATCTCGCCACCCACGGCACGCCACGCGTGCCGCAGGATCTGGTTCACCACAGTTGCTTCAATTATCTGCTTGGGGGCAGTGACGCGAACTGGCGCCTGACCGATCGCCAGGGCAAGGAATTCACCATCCCGGTCAGCAGTGCCTTCCAGTTCAACAGCGTGGACTGCATCCTCGATGCCGTCCGCGCAAGCCACGGCCTCGCCGTCCTGCCGACCTACCTGGTCAATGCCGAGCGCGCCCAAGGCAGCCTGAAGACCGTGCTCGACGACTACGACCCGATCAGCAACTTCGGGCGCCACCTCTACGCCTGCTACACCCCGAGCCGCATCCGCGCGCCCAAGGTGCGTGCCTTTCTCGCTGAACTGGAAAGCGAGTTCGAGCCGGTGCCACTCTGGGAACGCAGCGGAGCGGACTAAAGCCGGGGCCAAGCTCAGCGATAGCCGTCACCGATCAGCGTGAATGGCGCCCAGAATGCCGGATGGGCATAGGCCCCACGATCCTTCTGCATTACCCCGAGCATCGAACGACGCAAGGCTTCGGCGCGCGTCATGCCGGGATTGGCTACCTGTTCGCGGAATACGCCGGTCGTCAGCAAACGGGCTGAGACCGTATCGACTGCCCAATTCGACACCAGCAGGCTGCGCGCGCCGGCATAGAAAAAGCCGCGCCCAAGCCCCGACAAGGCCTCATTCTGCAAGCCGTCGGGAGAACCGGTATTGCAGGCCGAGAGAACGACCCAGTCGGCATCGAGACGCAAAGCCAGAACCTCCTCCAGCGTCAGCAGGCCGTCGTTGCTCTGATCGTCACTCAATCTCGGATTGGCGAGCGCCAGGGCCGGCTGATCGAGGCCCGACAGTTCACCGGGGATCAGGCCATGCGTCGCGAAGGCGACAATGCGGTAGCCGTTCAGTCCGCTGCGTTTGGCATTTCCTTCGCTGGCGCGCCGACCGAGATAGAGGCTTTGCTCGTTGTCGCTGCCCAGCACCTGGGCGATTTCCTTGAGTTCGAGCAGCGTGTCGGGCAAAGGGGCCAGTAGCCGGAATGGGTCGCTGGCAGCAGCATTGTTCGCCTCGGGCAGCGAGGTCAGCAGGCGCAATTTGCGGACATTGCCAGCCGCGACCGCCCCCTGCTCGGCAAACAGCGGGTCGCCGAAACCGACGAAAGCCTTGTTCGCCCCCACGGCATTGGCGTGCCGGCGCAAGGAGAGGAAACTGCTGGCGGAAGGCTGCTGGGCGATCGCCACCCGGCGGATCAACCAGGCCGTCTTGTCCGGGCCAGCCCGTGGATCTGGCGCCGCGCTCGGCAGAACGGCGAAGGGAATTTGCCCAAGCGCGCCATGCGGCACGATATTGAGCACCGCCGCGCTTCCCCAGATCGCCTCATCCGGTGCCAGCAGGCTGCGATAGAGCGCGTAGCCGACCGCCGAATCGAAGCGCCCCGGGCTCCCCTCGCCCAGATCCAGGGCCTTGCGCAGACGCACGACATCGGCCTCGATGCGGGTCCGTGGCTGTGCCAGGACATGGAAAGCCAGCTGCTGCGCCGTCATGCTCCAGACGTAGGCCTGTTCGCGGGCGAGATAGATGACGACTGCCGCCTCGTCCGGGCGCAGCACGGCCTGCAATTCGGCCGGCAGCGGCGGCCGCGGATCGATCAGGCCGAGGTAGTCGGGATAAAGACTGGCCAGTTCGCGGCGCAGGCGTTGCTGTTCCTCGCCCAGGCGCTGGATGTCGCGCTGCAAGTCGGCACCGATCTGGCCGGTATCGCCCTCGTTCGAGGCCAGCCGGGCGAGCAGGCGGCTCAGGGCAACACGCCGTTGGCCGGCATCCTGTTCCTTGCGCGCCAGCTCGGCCAGGCGGGGATCGGGCAGGCTTGCCCGCGCCGAACTGGCCAGCACCGCGCGCTGGACGGCCGAACCGCGTGCGACATCGGCAATGCGGAAGGCCTCGGCCGCCGCGTCGCGACCATCGACCTGCTCGCCCCGCTTGTGCAGGCGCGCCAACAGGGCCATGTAGGCCTCGAGGATATTGGTATTGCGGAACTGCCGGCCCGCCCCGAGGCTCTCTTCATCGGCATCGCTGCTGGCTGGAAGCAGAAGCGTCGGGACCACCTCTGCGAAAAGGGCCAGCGCCCGCGCATCGTCGCCCTTCTCGGCCAGCGCGATGGCGAGGTAGCCCTTGGCGCGGGCGATGAGCTGTGGATCGGCATAGGCGACCTTTCGATAATGGCCGTTGATCCGCTGCAGCATGTCCACGGCCTCGTCGGTCCGCCCGTTGCGCAGCAGGGCAAGCGCCCAGTCGGTCCGCAGGATGCCGCTCTTGGCAACTTGCGAGGTATTGGTGCGCAAACCGCGTTCGCGTTGTTCGAAAAGGGCAAGCGACTCGGCCCAGCGATTCTGCAGCTGGAGATTGAAGGCAAGGTCGGCCCGGGTATCGGCGAGCAAGGGCGAGGCCGCCTTCACCTGGCCGGCTTCAAGAGCCGCCAAGGCCTGCCGGCTCAGCTTCTCGGCCTCGGCGATGCGCCCCTGGGCCAGCTTGATCACGGCGAGATTGTTGATCACCCGCACCACTTCCGGCGACTGGGGCGACTGGACGGCGAGGTGCCGGCGCAGGCTTTCGCGCATGTGGATTTCGGCTTCCGCGAACTTGCCCTGGGCGGTCAGCGTATTGGCCAGCAGACGCAGGGCGTTCGTCACATTGCCGGTAGCAATCCGGCGCAGCGGATCGTCCGCCCCCCGGCGACGCTCGACCGAAACCACATAGGCCTCGGCATGGCGCAGCGATTCGCGGCGGTAGCGCTCGGCCTCGGGAAAATTGCCGTTCAGCACCTGGTAGTAGGCCTGATAGAGGGTGAGCTGGTTGAGGATGTTGGACTCCTCGGTCGCCCACATTTTCTGGCTGCGCAATTCCGGCACCAGGTCGGTGGCCCGACGCAGCGTTTCTTCGGCCTTGCGCAGCATGCCGAGATTGGCGTACTCGTCGATCAGCCAGGTCTGCGTGAAGAAATAGCGCCGCAGGTCAATCGGTCGCCATTCCTCGGCCATCCGGGTCACAAAGGCGAGCCGGGCCTGCGGATCGCCGATCTGGCGCAAGCCGCGGGAAACCATGCTCTGCATGCGCCAGCGGTCGCACCAGGCCGTGGCGCGCGTCGCCTTTTCCGGCTTCTGCTGGATTTCCAGGGCGCGACGCAGATCGCTCAGCGCATCCTCGGGGCGCCCCAGGCGAAAATAGGCGCTCGCCCGCTTGTGCAGGAAGACGCACTGCGCCATGGGTTCCGCATCGTCGGGAAAGGGCGCCTGGACGATGCGCTCCTGCTCGGCCAGCATGCTTCCGGTGGTGCCGCCCTCATCGCCATCGACGTCTTCCTGGGCCGATGCGCCGACACTGGCCGCCACCAGCAGGGCTATCGCCAACCCGTGTTTCAATAACCTGAATGTGATCGACATCGGGCGGCCTCCGGTAAGTGGCGAATACCCGCTCACACTAGCAGATCAGCGGAGCCGAGTTCAATCGCCTCCCGGCTTTCGATCCCACGCCCACAGCAGTAGCAGCCCGAGTACGAAGCCCACCCCTGCGCTACACTGCAAGCTCTGGTTAATCTAGGTTGAACCATGATCCGCAGACTGCTCCCCATCGGCACTATCGGCATCGTTGCCAGCGCCTGGGTTGTCCTGTTTCTGCTCAACCACTGGCTGTTCACCTCGCTGGAAATCCACCAGTACATTGCCTGGATTTTTCTGCCGGCAGCCGTACGCATGCTGGCAGTCATGCAGTTTGGCTGGATCGGCGCTATCGGCTTGTTTGTCGGGGCACTGGTAACGAATGGCCCGATTCTCCTTTCACAGCCGGCGGTTGCGTTCAGCTTGTCGGCGCTATCCGCCATCGGCCCGGTGATTGCCACCTACATGGGCACCAGGATTCTGGCAGTGCCGCGTGACATTGGAAGCCTGGACATGCTGCACCTCTACGTGTTCGCCGCCCTGGGTGCGGTTTGCAGCTCAGTGCTTCACAACCTTTACTTTTGGCGCGATGGCGTTCCAGCGCACTGGGAAGACAGCCTGGTCCCCATGCTGCTGGGCGATATGCTGGGGACGACGATTGTGCTGATCGCAGGCGCCGTGGTTCTCCGCTGGCGCAGAGCCGCCGGCCCCACTGAATTGACGCGTAGCGATTAAGCGTCAAACGCCGGCTCAACCGAAAAACTGCCTGCCCCCTGCTTTCAGGCCAAGGCTTGTGCCAGCAGCACGGCGACGTGCACCGCCTGGCGCCCGGTGCCGTCGGCGATCTGGTGGCGGCACGAGAAACCGTCGGCAATGATCGGCGCGTCCTCGGCGGCGGCCCGCACGGCTGGCAGCAGAGCCAGTTGGCCCATTTTCACGGAAGCCTCGTAATGCTCAGCCTCCAGGCCGAAACGGCCGGACATGCCGCAGCAACTGGCATCGACAATGTCGAACTCGAACTCCGGAATCCAGGCCAGCACCTTCTTGACCGACTTCATGGCGCCGAAGGCCTTCTGGTGGCAATGGCCGTGCACCACGGCGCGGCCGCCGGAGATGGGCTTGAGGTTCAGCTTCAACCCCTTGTTGCCTTCGCGCATGAGGAATTCCTCGAACAGGAAGGCCTGCTTGCCGAGTTGCGCCACCTCGGGACCGAGCGAGAGACTGTAGAACTCGTCGCGCAAGGCGAGCAGGCACGAGGGTTCGAGGCCGATGACCGGCAAGCCGGCGGCCAGGGCCGGCATCAGCGCTGCCATCGTCCGCCGCCCCTCAAGCTTGGCAGCATCGACCATGCCCTGCGAGAGATAGGTCCGGCCGCAGCACAGTGGGCGTTCTGGTTCGGCATCATCAGCCGCCGGGCGCAGCACCTCGACGGCGTAGCCTCCCGCCGTCAAAACGGCCCGCGCCGCTTCGGCCACTTCCGGCGTG
The DNA here is from genome assembly GCA_016791065.1 of Dechloromonas sp. Lineage (GTDB taxonomy): Bacteria > Pseudomonadota > Gammaproteobacteria > Burkholderiales > Rhodocyclaceae > Azonexus. The sequence goes on from JAEUOD010000161.1 coordinate 45,660, forward strand.
TAGTAATGGGTGAAGGTATCGACGAAGAGCACCACCCTGCCCCGTGCCCCGTCGGCCGTCGGCGCCGCGTCGGCAATGCCGTCAGCCAGTGGCAGCGGAATCGGTCGCGCCGCCGAGATGCCCAGCCAGCGCTCGGCGAGGCGTGCCATCCAGGGCGAAGCGTTGCGCCAGCGCACGAGGGCCGAGAGCGGCCGACGGTAACGGTAAAGCCAGTCGGGCAGGCCGCCGAACAAGCGGGCCCGGCGCGAAGGACCGAGTTCGGCATTGCGGTGGGCCAGGTATTCGGTCTTGATCAGCGTCATGTCGACGGCGCTCGGGCACTCCTTCTTGCAGCCCTTGCAGGAGACGCAGAGATCCATCGCCGCCGCGAGATCGGGATGACTGAAGGGCTGCTCGCCCAGTTCGCCGTTGAGCGCCGCCTTGAAGGCCTTGACCCGCGCCCCAGTCGAATGCGCCGGATCGCCGGTGATGCGGAAGCTCGGGCACATGACGCCCTTGCCATCGCGCTGGCACTGGTGGTTGTTCATGCAGACGGCGACCGCCTTGGCGTAATTGCCGCCGGTCGCCGGAATGCCGGCATAGGCGTCGCCGACGCCATAGGTGTCGTAGGCCGACCAGTCGAGATAGGTTTTCATGAACTGGGACAAGCAAGAGCAAAGCCAGTCAAAATCACCATGAAATCAATCGCATGCCCGTGTAGGAAATACGACATACCCGAAAAAATGGCCGCACGCGGCGGCCAAAGTACAGCTGAGGAAGATTTTCCGATCAGTGGGTCAGGAAATCGAGCACCATGCGGTTGAACTTGTCGGCATGTTCCCACTGCGCCCAATGGCCGCAGCGGTTGAAGATGTGCATTTCAGCATTCTGCAGCCCCCAGACCAGGCGCAGGCCGACGTCCATCGGCACGAAGCGGTCGTCTCGTCCCCAGATGATCAGGGCCGGCGCGGCAATTTCGCCGAGACGGTGGCCGTAGTCGGTGAACTGCTTGGGATTGGCTGCAGCGCTCTTGACGAAGTTCTCCAGGTGGTCGCGACGGGCCAGCATGTTGTCGAGACGCGCCTGGTAAAGCTCGTCGGTCAGGCTGCTGGAATCGAAGACGAAGACCGCCATCATCCGCTTCAGGTTCTCGATGCTCGGCTCGCGGTAGAGGGCCTGGATCAGCTTGATGCCTTCGGTCGGCATCGGCACGAACTGGCTCGGGCCGCCGGTGCCGCCGCCCATCAGGACCAGTTTGCCGACGCGGGCCGGATTGGCCAGGGCGAAGGCGACGGCGCTATGACCGCCCATCGAGTTGCCAATGATGTGCACCTTGTCGAGGCCGATCGCGTCGAGCAGCCCCTTCAGGGCGCGGGCATTGAGGTCCGAACGCGAACCGCTGCAGACGATGGGGTCGCTCTTGCTCCAGCCCGGGCAGTCCATGAGGATGACGCGGTAACCGGCGGCAACGAGCGGTTCGATGTTGCGGTTGAAATTGGCCCAGCCGCTGGCACCGGGGCCGGAGCCGTGCAGCATGACCACCGTCTCGGTACCGCTGCCGCAGTCGTTGTAATGCAGTTGCAGGTCGAGGTCGCCTTCCTTGATGCGGACGAACTTGCTGGTCGCGGCTTCGGTCAGGGGTGCTGTGCTCATGGGGTTTTCCTTTCTTGAATAATTGATCGTTGTCAGTTGGCGAAGGGGCGCGGGCCAAAGCCGATCGGGGCGGGTGCGCAATCGACCAGGCGCGAGAAAAGCGCTGAAAAGTCTTCCGCCTTGCCGTCCTTACCTGATTTGTCGGCCATCTCAGCACGGAAGGCGGCATCCAGTTCGGTCCAGTCATCGGCGGTCAGATGCTTGCGCAGCAGCGGTAGCACGACGTCTTCCTCGAGCATCATGTGCTCGCGATAGAACTCGGCATAGGTCTCGAAAGCCCGGGCAAAGTTGTCGAAGCGGCTGTTATCGGCCACATAGGCGGCCAGCGCCTGCTCCAGCGCCGCCATGCGCTGCGGCGCGGCGGCGTGCTGCAGGCCCAGCTTGGCCAGGGCCTCGGCGCCGTCCGCCGTGCGTTGCGGCAGCCGATGGAACAGCAGGTCTTCCTTGGGGTGGTGGCGCTTCTCGGCGTAGGCGTCGAGGTAATGCACCATGGCCTGGAAGAGCTTGAGGTCGGCGGCGAGCTTGCCGGCTGCGACTTCCTTGAGCATGAAGCGGATGGCATGCAGGATCGCGGCCAGCGACTGATGCTCTTCGCCAATGATGTGTAGGGCTTCCATATCTGTTCTCCGTTTTTCTGTCAGGTCGCCAGCATTTCCTGGTGCTTGCTGGCCAGCCCGAGGTAGCTCTCGATGACGCGCGGATCGTTGCGCAGCATCTCGGCCTCGCCCTGCATCTTGACCATGCCGTTTTCGAGGACGTAGGCGTAGTCGGCCACCTGCAGGGCGGCGCGGGCATTCTGCTCGACGAGCAGGATGGACACACCGCGCCGGCGCAGCTCGGAAATGATGCGGAAGATCTCGCGCACGATCAGCGGCGCCAGGCCGAGGCTGGGTTCGTCGAGCATGAGCAGCTTGGGCTTCGCCATCAAGGCCCGGCCGACGGCCAGCATCTGGCGCTCGCCACCCGACATCGTGCCGGCCTGCTGGTGCCGGCGCTCCTTGAGGCGCGGGAAGAGCGCATAGACCTCCTCCATCGTCTCCAGGTGATCGCGATGGCCGTGCCGGTTGCGCTGGAAGGCGCCGAGCAGCAGGTTGTCCTCGATCGTCATGGTGCCGAACAGCTCGCGCTTCTCCGGCACCAGATTCATGCCGCGCACGACCATGCGCTCGACCTCCGGCACCTGCTCGATGCAGCCGTCAAAGGCAACCTGGCCGGAGGATGGCAGCAGGCCCATGATCGCCGACAACGTCGTCGTCTTGCCGGCGCCGTTCGGGCCGATCACCGTGACGATCCTGCCCTCGCCCACTTCCAGGCTGATCTTGCTGACCGCCTCGACCTTGCCGTAGGCGACCGAGAGGTCCTTCACGACCAATACTTTTCCGCTCATGCTGTCGCCTCCTTGCCCGTTGTCACATGGCTGCCGCCAACCTGTCGGCGACCGGCGGCAATCGCGGCCGGTCGCATCCCCGCTGCGCGGGGCCCCTGCTTCCTGCTCATGCCGCCACCCCACCCAAATAAGCCTCAAGCACCGCCGGATCGTTCTGGATTTCCTCCGGCAAACCCTCGGCGATCTTTTCGCCGAACTCCATGACGACGACACGATCGACCAGGCTCATCACGAAGTCCATGTCGTGCTCGACGATAAGCACGGCCATGCCTTCCGCCTTGAGGCGTTTGAGCAGTTCCGACAGCGCCTGCTTTTCCTTGAGGCGCAGGCCGGCGGCCGGCTCGTCGAGGAGCAGCAGGCAGGGGTCGGAAGCCAGGGCGCGGGCGATTTCGAGGATGCGCTGCTGGCCAAGCGCCAGGCTGCCGGCTTCGACGTGCATGAACTCGCCGAGGCCGACGCGTTCGACCTGGATCGCTGCTTCGCGCAGGAGGCGGGCCTCTTCCTCGCGGTCGAGACGCCAGGCCGCCGGCAGCACGCTCTTGCTGCCGCGCATGTGGGCGCCGATGGCGACGTTCTCCAGCACGCTCATGTTGGGCAGCAGGCGGACATGCTGGAAGGTCCGGCTCATGCCGAGCGCAGCGATTTCCCGCGAGCTGTGTCCAGCCACCGGCTTGCCGCGGAACAGCACTTCGCCCGAGGTTGGCGTATCGACGCCGGAAAGCTGGTTGAACATCGTGCTCTTGCCGGCGCCGTTGGGGCCGATCAGCGCGAGGATCTCGCCGGCCTCGACATGCAGGCTCATGTTGTTGTTGGCGACCAGGCCGCCGAACTTGCGGGTCACCGCCTTGGCTTCAAGGATGACCTCGCCGTGCGGCGGCTGTGCCTTCCTCGCCAGCGGCTCGGCCGAGGCATCGACCACCTTGGTGTCGATGCGCACCGGCACCAGCCGGGCAAGCAGCGGCCACAGGCCATCGCGCGCCCGGTGCAGGACGACGATCATCATCAGGCCGAAGACGATCACCTCGAAATGGCCGGCCGAGCCGAACAGCTTGGGCAGGATGTCCTGCAGCCACTGCTTGAGCACGGTGATGACACCGGCGCCGACCAGCGCGCCCCAGACCTGCCCGGCGCCACCGACGACAGCCATGAACAGGTATTCGATACCGATGTGCAGTCCGAAGGGCGTCGGATTGACGAAGCGCTGCAGGTGGGCATAGAGCCAGCCAGCGGCACAGGCATGCAGGGCCGCGATGACGAAAATCACCATGCGGGCCCGCGAGGTATCGACGCCCATCGCCTCGGCCATCACGACGCCGCCCTTCAATGCCCGGATGGCGCGACCTTCGCGGGAATCGAGCAGGTTGCGGGTGGTAAACAGCGCGGCCAGTACGAAGGCCCAGACCAGATAGTAGTAATGGCGGTTGTCGTCGAGCGCGAAACCGAGGATCTCGATGGCCGGCAGGTTGGAGAGCCCGGCGTGGCCACCGAGGAACTCCATGTTGCCGAAAAGGAAGAACAGGCTGATGCCCCAGGCCATGGTGCCGAGCGGCAGGTAGTGGCCCGACAGCTTGAGCGTCACCGAGCCGAGGAAAATGGCGACCGCCGCCGTCAGCACCAGGCCGACCAGAAGCGCCGCCCACGGCGAACCACCGGCGAAGCCGAGCCAGGCCGGCAGTTCGGCCGAAGTGGTGAGCCAGGCCGTGGTGTAGGCGCCGAGGCCGACGAAGGCCGCCTGGCCGAACGAGGTCAGGCCACCGACCCCGGTCAGCAGCACCAGGCCGAGGGCGACCAGGGCGGAGAGGCCGACGTAGTTGAGTAGCGTGACGTAGAACTCCGGCAACACCAGCGGTGCCAGCAGCAGGACGCCGAGAAAAACCGCCAGCGCCAGGCGCGGGCTGATCCAGCCGTCGCGCCGGGCCGTGGTAACGACATGCGCCGTTTCCTCTTCCTCGACATGATGGGTCTTCCAGGAAAGCCAGATCAGCACCGGGATGATCAGCGTAAATACCAGCACATCCTTGAAGGCGCTGGCCCAGAAGGAGGAGAAGGATTCGAGCAGGCCGACGACGATCGCCCCGCCGGCGGCCAGCGGATAGCTCGCCAGGCCGCCGATGATCGCGGCAACGAAGCCCTTGAGGCCGATCAGGAAGCCGCTGTCGTAGTAGACGGTGGTCAGTGGCGCGACGAGCAGGCCGGAGAGCGTGCCGATCAGGGCGGCGAAAAAGAAGGTCTGGCGACCGGCCAGGGCCGGCGAGATGCCCATCAGGCGGGCACCGTTGCGGTTGATGGCAGTGGCGCGCAAGGACTTGCCGGCCAGGGTACGGTCGAAGTAGAGGTAGAGACCAACGATCAAGGCCAGCGAAACGAACAGCACGACCAGGGTGTGGCCGCCAACCATCAACGAACCGACTTCGATCTGCGCCTCGCTGAACGGCGCGGTGCGCGAACCTTCCGGCCCGAAGATGAGCAGGCCGAGGCCGACCATCAGCAGATGCAGCGCCACCGAGATGATGAGCAAGATCAGCACCGGCGCTTCGGCCACAGGCTGGAAGGCGACGCGATAGAGCATCGGTCCCATCGGCACGACGATGGCCAGCGCCAGCACGGCCTTCACGGCATGCGGCAGTTCAGCCAGCGGCAGGACCCAGAGCAGGCCGGCAATGGCCACCGGGTAGGCGATATTCCAGAGCAGGGACTTGCCGACCGGGCGCCGGCCGGCCGGCGCATCAATCAGGTCAGCGGCCAGGGTCAGCGCGCCGGCACCGAGCAGCAGCCAGACTGTGCCGGGATAGTGACCGGCTTCCAGCGCCGCCATGGTGAGCGCGCCCCAGGCGAGGAATTCGCCCTGGGGAATGAAGATGATCCGGGTGACGGCAAAAACCAGGACCAGCGCCAATGCCAGCAGGGCATAGATGGCACCGTTGGTGATGCCATCCTGAGCCAGCAGGGCGAAGATTTCAGCATCCATAAAGGACTCCAGTGCGACCACTGCGGTCGACGATCAATACTCGGCAACAATCGGGCGGGCGCTGCGGCGCCCTGCCCGACCTCGTCAAACGGTGATTCCGCGCTCCCGCGCCATGGTCATGGCGGTGTCCTCGATCATGTCCTCCTGGCCGCCGACCATGCCGCGTCGGCCGAGTTCGACCAGGATGTCGCGGGCCGGCACGCCGTATTTCTGGCTGGCGCGCTTGGCGAAGAGCAGGAAGGAGCCATAGACGCCGGCATAACCGAGGGTCAGCGCATCGCGGTCGATGCGGATCGGGAAGTCCATGATCGGCACGACGAGGTCTTCGGCGACATCGGTGATCTTCGCCACATCGACCCCGGTCTGGATGCCCATCAGGCTGCACACGGCGATCAACACTTCCATCGGCGTGTTGCCGGCCCCGGCGCCGAGACCGGCCGCGGCCGCATCGATGCGGTTGGCGCCGACTTCGATGGCGGCGATGGAGTTGGCGACGCCCATGGCGAGGTTGTGGTGGCCGTGGAAGCCGAGTTCGGTTTCGGGCTT
>JAEUOD010000016.1 GCA_016791065.1 Dechloromonas sp.
CTCGGCGAGCAGGTTCAGCGCGCGCGACTTGATGCGCATGTTGATGTCTTTCGACACCAGGATGACCGGGCGCTTGGGGAATTTCTTCTGCAGGTGGATGACCACCGACAGGATCTGGTTGTCGACCTTGGAAGTCGGCAAGCCCTGGGGCAGTTCGGCGCTGATCGCCTCGGTCTGCAGGTAGAGTCGGCCGCTGGCCAGTTTCGCCGAGGGGCCGTAGAGATCGATACCTTCGTCAATATCGACATCGTCGTGGGCCAACATTTCGTCCAGCGTGCGTGAAGCCTGGCGGGCGTTGCGAGCGATTTCCGACATGCCCTTCTTGTGGTTGTCGAGTTCTTCCAGCGTCATGATCGGCAGGAAGACGTCATGTTCCTCAAAGCGGTACAAACAGCTGGGGTCGTGCATCAGCACGTTGGTGTCGAGAACGAAAATCTTGGTAACGGCGGGCTTCTTGGCGGCGGCGGGCTTGCGCGGCATGAGGTGGGCCTTTGGTTGGGGTTGGGAAGGTTTAGAGCGTTTTGATGAAATCGAGCACTTCCTGGGCATGGCCGGGAACCTTGACGCCGCGCCATTCGCGGCGCAGGACGCCATTCCCGTCGATGACGAAGGTGCTGCGCTCGATGCCGCGGCATTGCTTGCCGTACATCATCTTCTGCTTGATGACGCCGAACAGGTTGCAGACGGCTTCGTCCGCATCCGAACCGAGTTCGAAGGGAAAGGCCTGCTTGGCCTTGAAGTTCTCGTGCGACTTCAGGCTGTCACGCGAAATGCCGAGGATGACGGCATTGGCAGCCAGAAACTGGTCGTGCAGGTCGCGGAACTGCTGGCCTTCGGTGGTGCAGCCGGGCGTGCTGTCCTTGGGGTAAAAGTAGATCACGACCGCCTTGCCTGCCTGGGCGGCTAGCGAGAATATCTGGCCGCTGGTGGCGGGCAACGAGAAGTCGGGGATTTTGGTATCGAGCATGCAGTAGCCTCTTTGTCATCGGATGTAGTCCATTGTCGGCAAATCCTTGCGGGGCGGTCAACTCGTCCTTTGCTAAACTTCTGGTCATGCGAAAAATTTGCACCAGCTTAGTCATCCTCCTGGCCCTGACCGCCTGTGGTCAGTCGTGGAACGACCCCTATCCTGCCGCCGATGCTGGTGCAAATGTCCTATACTCGGCATTTGCCGACCGACCGAAACACCTCGATCCGGCGCAGTCCTACAGCGAAGACGAAGTCACCTTTACTGCCCAAATCTACGAGCCCCCCTTGCAGTACCACTACCTGAAGCGGCCGTATGAGTTGATTCCAGGCACCCTGGTCGAGGTACCTGTACCGCGCCATTTCGATGCGAGCGGGCGGGCGTTGCCGGCCGGTGCGCCGGCCGAGCAGGTGGCGGAAAGCTTGTACGAGCTGAAACTGCAGCCGGGCATCCGCTATCAGCCGCATCCCGCTTTTGCACGCGATGCTGGTGGGCAGCCGCGCTACCTTGGTCAGAACGTGGCTGACGGTCGCCAGGCGATTTCCGATTTTCCCGAAACGGGCAGCCGTGAGTTGACGGCCGACGATTACATTTATCAGCTCAAGCGCTTGGCCCACCCGCGCCTGCATTCGCCGATTTTTGGCATGATGGCCGAGAAGATCGTGGGCCTGAAGGAACTTGGTGAAACACTCTCCAAGGCAGCCAAGGATCAGCCGAAAGATGCCTGGCTCGACCTCGATGCCTATCCCCTGAGCGGCGTCGAGAAAATTGATGCGTACACCTGGCGTATCCGGATCAAGGGGAAGTATCCGCAGTTTCTTTATTGGCTGGCGATGCCTTTTTTTGCCCCCGTGCCGCGCGAAGCGGATCGCTTCTACGCCCAGCCCGGAATGGCGGCGAAGAACCTGACGCTGGATTGGTGGCCGGTCGGGACCGGGCCTTTCATGCTTTCGGAAAACGATCCCAACCGCCGCATGGTGCTGTCGCGCAACCCTAACTACCACGGTCAGAACTATCCCTGCGAAGGCGAGGCGGGTGATCGTGAGGCTGGATTGCTCGCCGATTGCGGCAAGCCCCTGCCTTTCATCGAGCGTGCCGTTTTTACCCGCGAGAAAGAGGCCATTCCATACTGGAACAAGTTCATGCAGGGGTATTACGACGCATCGGGGATTTCATCGGACAGCTTCGACCAGGCCGTGCGCATCAACATCGATGGCGACGTCACGCTGAGCGACGAGATGCGTGACAAGGGCATTCGCCTGCTGACCTCGGTCAAGTCGTCGACCTTCTACATGGGCTTCAACATGCTCGACCCCGTCCTCGGTGGCCTGAGTGAAAAAGCGACCAAGTTGCGCCAGGCGATCTCGATCGCCATCGATCAGGAGGAGTTCATCTCCATCTTCCAGAATGGTCGTGGCATTGCTGCTCAGAGCCCGTTGCCGCCAGGTATTTTTGGTTTCGAGGCGGGCGAGCTCGGACTCAACCGGGTGGTCTACGACTGGCAGGATGGCAAGCCACGCCGCAAGCCGGTCGAAGTCGCCAAGAAACTGCTGGCCGAAGCCGGTTATCCGAATGGCCGCGATGCCAGGAGCGGCGAACCGCTGGTCGTGAATCTCGACAGCACCGGCGGTGGGAGCGGGGAAAAAGCCCGGCTCGACTGGCTGACCCGACAGTTTGCCAAGATCGATATCCAGCTCGTGGTTCGTCCGACCGATTACAACCGCTTTCAGGACAAGGTTCGCAAGGGCAATGTCCAGCTCTTTTACTTTGGCTGGAATGCCGATTATCCCGACCCCGAGAACTTCTTCTTCTTGCTCGACGGCAACGAGGCGAAGGTCGGGAAGGGCGGGGAGAACGCAGCGAATTATGCCAATCCCGAATTTGATCGGCTTTTCCTGCGCATGAAGAACATGGAGAACACGCCGGAGCGACTCGCCATCATTCGCCAGATGAACGGCATCCTGCATCAGGATGCGCCGTGGGTTTTCGGCCTTCACCCGAAAAGCTATACGCTGGGCCACCGTTGGCTCAAGAATCGCAAGCCGAGCGATGTCGGCAACAATACCTTGAAGTACCAGCGCATCGATGCGGCGGAACGCACCGCCGCCCGAGGTGACTGGAATACGCCTGTGCTCTGGCCCTTGCTGCTCGCCGCCGGGCTTCTCGGGTTGGCTGTCGTGCCGGCCGCGCTCGGTTATCGTCGGCGCGAACGACGGACGGCAGTGAAGTGAAGCTGTGTGAGCGTCAGGCAGCGCTCGATTCCTTGTTGCTCGCCTTTCGGGAGTTCTGGCACCCCCAACCATTCCGCGAAATCAGACCGGACTGGTGCGTCAAGTTCGAAGCACTGAGTGCGACGCTGCTCAACCTCGATGACGCAACGGCTACTCGACTGAACGATCAGGGCGACGCAGCTCTCGGCTTGTTCGCCAAGCACGTGCCGGCAGTAGCCGACTTATTGGCGCTGGCCGAGTTGCCGCTGCGACAGATGTCGCCTTTGGCTGATCACGGTTCCCGCTGGGCCTGGGAAATCCCGGGGCGCAAGCGCGCACAGATTGAGGCCTTCGCAGCAGCAACCCGCAGCACGGGGCAGCCGGTGCTCGACTGGTGTGGCGGCAAGGGGCACCTCGGACGCCTGCTGGCGCATGAATGGCGCATTCCGGTGGAAACCCTGGAAATTGATCCGGCGCTCTGTGCTGCCGGTGCCGCATTGGCGGCGAAAGGCGGGGTGGATCACGAATTTCGCGCGACCGATGTCATGACGGTTGATGATCGGCCGCTGGCGGGGCAGCATGCCGTCGCCCTGCATGCCTGTGGCGACTTGCATCGCCAGCTGCTCCGGCGTGGCAGCGCAGCGGGGGCGCGTCGCCTCGATGTCGCTCCCTGCTGCTATCACCGGGGGGGTGCGGAGGTTTATTGCGCCATGTCACCGGGGCTGGCCTTGCAACTGAGTCGTGACGACATGCGATTGGCAGTTACGGAAACCGTGACTGCGTCGGCACGCGAGGGGCGTCAGCGCGACCGTGGCATGGCTTGGAAGTTAGGTTGGGATGCGTATCGTCGTGCGGTGACAAACGACGAGGGTTATCGCAACTTCAAGCCCGTATCCGAGGCGCTGCTGCGCGGCAGCTTTGCCGATTTCCTGGCTGCCATGGTACGTCGGGAGCGAGTGCCCGGGGGGGGGGCGGCCAATGTTGCCGAGTTCGAGGTGGAGGGTTGGCGGCGGCAGCGCGAGGTCTTTCGCCTGTCGATCGTTCGGCACGCTTTTCGTCGTGCCCTCGAAGTCTGGCTGGTCCTCGATCTAGCTGTTTACCTTGAAGCTCAGGGATATGCCGTCGAGCTTGGACGCTTTTGCGAGCGCTACCTGTCGCCGCGTAATCTGCTTATTTCGGCGGTGCGCGCTTAAGCAGAAAGCTTTCCAGTTCGGCCGGGTGATCGATGATGAGGTCGGCACCCCAGGATTCGAGCGAACCGCCATCTCCGAGGTAGCCGTAGGAGACGGCTACGGTCATGCAGCCGGCGGCGCGGCCAGCCTGGATGTCGCGAATGTCATCGCCGACATAGATGGCACGGTCGGGCGTGCAGCGCAAGAGTTGGCAGGCATGCAAGATGGGTAGTGGCGATGGCTTGGGCTCGGGCGTCGTGTCGCCGCTGACGACGCAGTTTGTCCGTCCAGCCAGGGAAAGCAATTCGACCAGCGGATCGGTGAAGCGCTGGCGTTTATTGGTGACGATGCCCCAGCCGAGTCCCGCCCTTTCCAGATAGACCAGTAGCTCCGGGATGCCCTCGAACAACCGGGTTTCAGCGCAGAGTCGATCGGCATAAATAGCCAGGAAGCGATCCGCCAGACGTTCGTAGTCCGGATGCTTGGCATCGATGCCGAAACCAGCCTTGAGCATGCCGCGCACCCCCTGGGAAACATAGGGGCGCAGAAGGGCAAGCTCGCGCTCCGGGCGACCTTCTTCCCGGAGCAGCATATTGACCGTGCCGCCCAGGTCGGGAGCAGTGTCGGCCAGGGTGCCATCGAGATCGAAGAGGACGGCCTCAAACATCCCGAATGGCTTGCATGAGATAGTTGACGCTGGTGTCCTCGCCTAAGGAGTAATTTTTATTCAATGGGTTGTAGCTCATCCCGATCAACTCTTGCGGCTCCAGGCTGGCCATTTTCGCCCAGCGCGCCAATTCCGATGGTTTGATGAAACGGGCGTAGTCGTGGGTGCCCTTGGGCAGCATGTTCAGCACGTATTCAGCACCTATGACTGCGAGCAGATAGGACTTCGGGTTGCGGTTGAGAGTGGAGAAAAAGACCTGACCTCCTGGTTTGACCAGGCGGGCGCAGGCGGCAACGATACTCGACGGATTCGGGACGTGTTCAAGCATCTCGAGGCAGGTCACGACATCGAAAGCGCCGGGCATTTCGTCGGCCAGTTCTTCGACGGCAATCTTGCGATAATCCACTTTCTGGCCGCTTTCGAGCAGATGCAGTTTTGCAACGCCGAGAGGCTTTTCGGAGAGATCAATGCCGGTGACCATGGCGCCGCGAGCGGCCATGCCCTCGGACAGTAGCCCGCCGCCGCAACCAACATCAAGCACCTTTTGACCGGCCAGTCCGGCTTTTGCCTCGATCCAGTCGAGGCGTAATGGGTTGATGTCGTGCAATGGCTTGAATTCACTGTTTGGATCCCACCAGCGATGGGCAAGGTCACCAAATTTGTCGAGTTCGAGCGGATCGGCGTTGAGCATGATGGCTTTTTCGATTCAGAGTGGCAAAGAAAAAGCCCTGCCGAGGCAGGGCTTTTCGTTGAAGCGTCGGCGGATTACTTGGTGCCGATGACTTCGATGTCGACGCGACGGTCCGGCTGCAGGCAGTCGATCAGCGCCTTGGACTTCTTCTCGCCCTTGCACTTGTCGCCGGT
>JAEUOD010000020.1 GCA_016791065.1 Dechloromonas sp.
CGGGGTGGGCCAGCGATGGTATTCAAGTGCGGCTTCGCGCAGATCCTTTTCCACGGATTCTCCTCGGCGGATGGCTATTGGGGAAAACCCCGTAGGTTACTCCAACTCTCCGGGGTCATGAAGCGTAATTATGAATTATAGGCCCAACTACGTGGAATCCACATCCCCTCCGGCAAGCCGCCGGAGGGGGATCACTCAGAAGCGATGCGAGACGGTCAGCCGGAAGGTACGCGGTTCGGTCGGATGCACATGGCGGTCGAAGCTCGCCGCCGTCTCGTTCGGCAGTTGCGAGTCGTACCAGTACTCGATGTCGTTGAGCTTGCGGTCGAAGAGGTTATAGACATCGAGCGCCAATTGCGTGCGCTTGGTGAACCGGTAGCCAACGCGCAGGTTGGTCAGCGCCGAAGACTGCGAACGCACCGAGTTGTCCTCGATCAGCGGCCGGGGTCCGAAGTAGCGCAGACGTAGCGCACCGAACCAGGGGCCTAGGTTGTCGATGGTGGCGCCGAGATTGGCCGTCGTCGTGACCGCACCGGGAATGTAATTGCCGGCCGGATCGTCATCGCGGAAACGGGCATGCGACCACGAAAGGTCGGCATCGATGGCCAGCCAGTCGGTCGGCACATAGAGGTTCGTCCATTCCAACCCATAGCGGCGCGATGGACGGGAAGCCTCGGTGGTGCCGGCATCACCGACGAAAAGCAGCTCTGAGGCCGTATCGAGTTGCCACAACGCGACCGTGCTCTGCCAGCCCTGAACGATCTCGGAACGCAGGCCCAGTTCGTAGCCCTTGGTGCGGACCAGCGGTTTGACCTTGTCGACGGGTGTCGTGCCGTCGGTCGGATCGACCCGGATCGTTGTGCCGCGTGCATCGTTCGAATGGAAGCCGTGACCGTAGTTGAGGTAGATCTCACTGCGCTGCCATGGACCAAAAACCAGGGAGAGCTTCGGCGTCACCATCTGGTCGTTGGCCTTGCCGGAGTTATCGCCCAGGCTGGAATCGACGGAAAAATCGTAGGCATCGCCCCGCACACCTTGAATGGAGCGGAACCACGAGGTCCAGCGCACCTCGTTCTGCGCCCAGAGGCCGATGCTGCGCTGTGTCACCTTGTCTTCGCGTACGGTATTCCAGGTGTCGCGGCGGCTGGTGTTGTAGAGGCCAACTGGCGAAATACGGTCGATGCGCGACTGTAGACCGAACGAATTGGCGACATCGAGACCGCCCCAGCGATCGTAGATCGTGTGCGAGGCCGAGAAGCCGCCCGCCTGTCGGCGCTCGCCCTGCTTGAACTGATCGCCGGTATCGCAGTTACCGTTGGCGGCATAGTCGTTGAGGCAGTACTGGAAGTTCGACCAGAGATCGAGGCCGGAACGCAGCCACCAGACATTCGCCTTGCTCTGGCTGTTCTCGCCGCGCCTGGCCCATTCGCCCGAGAGGCTGTAGCGGAAAGTCTTGCCGCCGGTCGTCGAATCGAGCGTGCCGTAGCGGTCGACATAGCCGCTGTCGATGGCCCGCCGTGCAATCTGGTCGGTCGAAGTCCACCGCCCTTCGTAGGCCATGCCGGTCACCGACCAACCATCGTGGCGTGTGCCCTGGCTATACCGCAGGATGCCATTGAGCTTGCGGTAATTTTCGTGCACCTCCCAGGGGCCGTCGTTATGGAACAGTTCAAGGCCGTAGAGCAGATTGCCGCTGCCCAGAGCCGGCGACCCGGCCAGCAGGCTCCGGGCATAACCCCGCTGACCCAGCGTGACCTCGGCCAGGGTTCCCTCGATCTTGCGGAAATAGTCGATATGCGCCGCACCGGCCGACGAGAAATCGCCTTCCTCGGCGTAGTAAGGGCCCTTGCGATAGCTGATGCGATCGACCAGTTCGGGAATCAGGAAATTGAGGTCGGTATAGCCCTGACCGTGAGCGTGCGTCGGCATGTTGACCGGCACGCCGCCGACGTAGGTCGCGAAATCGGTGCCGTGGTCGAGGTTGAATCCGCGCAGGAAATATTGGTTCGCCTTGCCGTCGCCGGCATGCTGCGTGACGATCAGGCCCGGCACCATCTCCAGCGCCTCGCCGGGCCGCAGGATGGGCACGGCGGCCAGACGCTGGCTCGACACCACGCCCTGGCTCCCCGCCGCGGCAATCCCTTCGAGGTTTTCGGCCTTGGCGCGAACCTCGACGGTCGTCAATTCCACGCTGTCGCTGGCCGATGCCCCACCCATCGCCAACAATAGGTATGAATAAATTAATTTTTTTCTTACTTTCATGGCTTAAAAAAGCCGGTTGCCCGGCCCCTCCTGTTGGAATGATGAATCAAGCAGTCACGGGACGGCGCGTCAGGCGCACCGCAAAAATGAAACTCAGCGCGATGATCGCCACCAGCGCAAAACCGAAAGTCAGTTCCTTGCCCTCGCTCCAGGCATCGATCGTCGGCGACAACAACTTGGCAGCACCAAAGGCCGCAACCAGCAGGCTGATGCCTGACACGACCAGGCCCATCACCCGCGAAGCGACGAGCGCCACCTGGTCGGCGCGGGCGATCAGGCGGGCGATCCACAGACCGTTGATGCCATCGGTGAGCAGCATGCCGAGCATGAAGAGCAAGGCCAGCACGAGCGCATGCTCCCAACCGCCGAACTGGGTTGCGGTCAGGGCGAAGAAGGCGGCTTGCGACAAGGTGTCGAAAGAGAGTGCGAACAAGGCCCCGACCAGGGCGATCAGCGCCGGATGCGAAACATGGCGCAAGTTGCCGAGCAGGCGGCCCTTGAAACCGACCGGCTGAACCACCTCATCCGGCCCGGCGCGCAGTACGGCCGCCAGATTGAGACTGCCGAGGGCGACCAGGAAGGCTATCGAGATCACCGAACCCAAGAGGCCGAACCACTCCGGGACTTCCCACTGCCCGGCAATGGCCGAGACGCCAAGGGCGATCGCCATGACCACGGCACCGTGACCGAGCGAGAACAGGGTGCCGCAGTAGCGCGCCAGACCCGGCCGCTGCCGGGCATTGAAACGGGTAAGGCCATCAATGGTCGCCAGGTGGTCGGCATCGAAGCCATGCTTCATGCCAAGCACGAAAGTCAGGATCAGCAGTGACAGCCAGTCGGTCGGCAGGTTTTCCATGGCAGGCCTTGTATGAAGGTTTTGATGATCTTCATACAAACTCCGTGCCAGATCAATAAGTCATTGTTCGTATTGCCTTGCCTGCCCCGGCAGCACGACAAGGGAGCGCCAAGTGATTAGTGACTTGCCACCGGAAGTGCAAGCGTGAATTCCGCTCCGCCCGCCGGCAGATTGGCCGCCGAGAGCTTCCCGCCATGCCGTTCGACGATGCCGTAACTGATCGACAGCCCCAGGCCGGTACCCTGCCCGACCGGCTTGGTGGTAAAAAACGGCTCGAACAGACGGCTGAGATAATCCTCGCTGATGCCCGGCCCGTTATCGGCAAAACGCAGGACGGCCGTTCCATCCTCGATACGGCCCGTGACGCGCAGGCGCGCTTCGGGCTGGCTGAGCGTCGCATCGCAGGCGTTCTGCACGAGGTTCATCACCACCTGCTGCAACTGCCCCGAAGAGCCCGAACAGACCATGTCCGGCACCAGATCCACCTCGACGGCGAATTTGGCCGAAGCGCTCTGCACCACCCAGCGCACCGAGCGCTCGACCACCTCATTGAGGCTGACCTGCTCCGGCGTCATCTTGTCCACGGCCGAAAAGCGCTTGAGCGCATCGACGATGTCGCGCGTCCGCTCGGCGCCTTCGATCATGCCGTCGATCAGCAGGGGCATGTCGGCGATCACCCGGTCGATGCGCAGTTCGCCGCGCAGCGCCTGCAAGGCCGGATCGTCGATGGCCTGGGCCGCGCCGAGATAAGTTTCGAGGCGCTGGGCATAGCGCTTGAGCGACAGCACGTTGCCGAGCACGAAACTGATCGGATTGTTCAATTCATGGGCCACGCCGGCCACCAGACGGCCCAGCGAGACCATCTTCTCGGCGTGCAGCAACTGACCCTGCGTCCGCTTCAAATCGTCGTGCGCCTGGCGCAGGGCCTGGTAAGCGCGGCGCAATTCGCCGACTGGCCGACCGGTGACGACCATGCCCATGAGCTTGCCGGTTTGCGAGACGCGCGGCGTGCAGTTCATCGACACCGGCACGGTCGAACCGTCACCACCGCGCAGGTAGAACTCGCAGTCATGCACGCCTTCCCGCCCGAACCGGGCGAACACCTCGCGCGCCTTGGCACGCTCGATATCGTCGGCGAACAGGTTGAAAACCGGCGTGTGCTCGAGCGCCGAGGCCTCCTTGCCGGCGAAATGGCAGAGCGAGCTGTTGACCTCCTCGATATTGCCGTTGCGGTCGCAGACGATGAGGATGTCCGACATCGACGCGAGGACGCTCTCGATGAACTGGTGCGACTCCTCGAGCGCAGCATTTTTCTGTTCCAGCGCAACTTCATACTGGAGGAGGTCGTTATAGACCTCGTCCATCTTCTGGATGACCTCGATCCAGGCCTGCTCGCCAATGCCCTCGCCGCCGGCGAGAACGCTGTCAGCGGGCGGGACGGTAGTGGACATGGGCGTCGCCGTGTTCGTCGTGGGCGTGATGGTGTTCCGCCTCAAGGGCGATCACGTTGAGCTTGCCATGACGGACGCCGCGCTCGGCAATCAGCGCCTCGGCGAATTGTCGGACCTCGGCCGTCGCCCCCTTGAGAATGACGGTTTCCAGACAATTGTCGTGGTCGAGGTGGGTGTGCATCGCCGCCACCGTCAGGTCGTGGTGATCGTGTTGCAACCCGGTCAGGCGCTCGGCCAGTTCGCGCTCGTGGTGGTTGTAGATGTAGGAAAGGTTGGCAACGCAATGGCCGGCCGGCGGGTCGCGCTGGCGGTCCCCCTCGATCGCGCCGCGGATCAGGTCGCGCACGGCTTCCGAACGGTTGCTGTAGCTGCGCGCAGCGATCAGATCGTCGAACTGGCGGGCCAGCGATTCATCGAGCGAAATGGTGAAACGTTCCATCGGTCAGGCTCCTCTCAACACGCCCGCAACAATGCCGCCATTCTTTCCTTCACGCAACCGCCGGTCTCATGGAACAAGAAATGCTTGAAAACAGTCGTAGCAGAAGATTCAACCTTTCGCATTCGTGAGCCGTTATTCGACTCATGCAGGTCAAGGAGGATTCATCATGGCAAGCACCGACATCCGTCTCTCCGTCGCCGAAGAGCGCACCATCTACCACGTGGCCGATATCGAGCGCGCCATGGAGGATGCGGCGGGCAACCGCAACGAAGCCCTGGCCAGCTACTACGAGAAGATGCGCCAGCGCGGCGGCGGCCGCTTCCTGGTCCGCCCCAACGGTCCGGACATGATCGACGACCTCTACGACTCCTGCCCGAACTTCAGCGACGTCATCGACGACCTCAAGAAATACATCGCCCTCTCGGTCGCCGGCAACGAGCCGATGAGCTTCACGCCCATCTTGCTGCTTGGCGAGCCGGGTATCGGCAAGACGCACTTCGCCCGGGAACTCGCCGGCAAGCTGGGCACCGGCCACGAGTTCATCTCGATGAGTTCGCTCACCGCCGGCTGGGTGCTGTCCGGCGCCTCCTCGCAATGGAGCAACGCCAAGCCGGGCAAGGTGGCGCACACCTTGGTGCATGGCGACTTCGCAAACCCCATCGTGGTGCTCGACGAGGTCGACAAGGCGGGTGGCGATTCGCGCTACGACCCGATGGGCTCGCTCTACAGCCTGCTCGAAAAGGACACGGCACGCGCCTTCAAGGACGAATTCATCGACATCGATATCGATGCCTCGCACATCCTCTGGGTGACCACGGCCAACGACGAACGCTCGATTCCCGAACCCATCCTCAACCGGATGAACGTCTATGAGGTGCCGCGCCCCGACCACGATGCCGCAATCAGCATCGCTGCCGCGCTCTACCGCGAGATCGTTCGCGAGCACGACTGGGGCTTCCCGCCCGAAGCCGCGGAGGATGTCCTCGAGCGAATCGGTTCGCTACCGCCACGCGACATGAAGAAACGCCTGCTCGCTGCCTTCGGCACCGCCAAGCTGGAAGGGCGCAACGAACTCGAAGCGCGCGATTTCGAAGTCGCCCGCATGGGTCGCAGCCGCAAGATCGGCTTCTGAACAACCGCGTTTGCCTTCCCTGCCTCCGACCGGAGGCAGGGAAGGCTGTTTCGGGTATTCTGGGCAGCCCTCGTTCCGGCTGCCACCATGAAGAACCCGGTCCCCGTCATCGTCCTTGCCCAACTGTTCGGCACGTCGCTCTGGTTCTCGGCCAACAGCGCGGCCGACGATCTGATTCGCCAATGGGACATCACACCGGCCGACCTCGGGACGCTGACCAATGCCGTCCAGTTCGGCTTCATCCTCGGCACCCTGAGCTTCGCCATCACCGGGCTGGCGGACCGCTTCGCAGCCAGCCGTATCTTCGCCGTCTGCGCCGTCTTTGGCGCCCTGGCCAATGCGGCATTCGCACTTTTCGCCGACGGCATGGATGTCGGCATTCCCCTGCGTTTTGCCGTCGGCTTCAGCCTGGCCGGAGTCTACCCGCTGGGGATGAAACTCGTCGTCAGCTGGGTCCCGGAACGCGCCGGCGCCGCCCTGGCCCAACTGGTCGGCATGCTGACCCTGGGCACCGCGCTGCCACACGGCATCCGCCTGGCCGGCAGCAGCTGGTCGTGGCAAGCCACGATACTCGTCTCATCAGCTCTGGCCGGCGTGGCCGCGGCACTGATCCTGCGCCTCGGCGACGGTCCGCACCTGAAACGACGCCATGATGCGCCGCCTCTACGCTTGGGCAGGGTCGTCCACAGTTTCTCGATTCCCAGATTCAGAGCCTCGGCCTTCGGTTACTTCGGCCATCAGTGGGAGTTGTACGCATTCTGGACGCTGACTCCAGCCCTCGTCGTCATTTCCGGGCTGGCCAGCCCGGGAAGTTCGGCGCTTTCGGGCTACGCCTTTGCCGTTATCGGCATCGGCGCGCTCGGCTGCCTGGCCGGCGGCTGGTGGAGCCAACGCCTCGGCAGCGCCCGTGTCGCCGCGACGGCTCTGGCACTCTCCGCGCTCAGTTGCGCATTTTTTCCAATGACCGTGGCCTGGCCGCTCTGGGCCAAACTGGGCCTGCTATTGCTCTGGGGAGCTGCGGTGGTCGCCGATTCGCCGCATTTCTCAGCCCTTTCGGCGCGGGCCTGCCCACCTGAAATCGTCGGCAGCGCCCTGGCCTTCCAGAACGCGATCGGCTTCGCCATCACGATGTTGTCGATTCAACTGGGAACGCGCTGGATCGGCACGTGGGGCGAAAACATCGCCTGGCTCTTGCTGCCCGGACCGATCATCGGCCTGATCGGTCTGTATCCTTTGTGGCGCCCCATGCAGGCGCCAGACAAACATGCTGCCTGATCAGGCAGCTAACGCCACCGCGCTCCGTGCCTTGTGTGCGACTTTCGTTTCGGCAAGCGTTTCCCCCCGCTCGAGACGGCGAATCTCCGCACTGAGCGCTACCTGCTGCCCAGCCGTCAGAATCCGCTGACCACTCCGCCATTCGCAGTGCGTATCCCCGGCGCGCACACCGGCGCCATGTAAAGCATCGGCCAAGGCAGACAAATCGCCATGCACGAACTTGCGACCATCGCTCAGATCGGCGACGTACTCGTTGCGGCAAAGCCCCACGTTCGCTTTCAGATTATTTGCATCCATCACGACACCTCCATGGCTGAAGAGTATCCAAATGCAAGGTGACAGGGCTGTGACATATTCCACGCTTACGATGAGAAGCATCGCCAAGTTTATGATTAATCCATAATTTTGACGGCTAACCCAGGCCCAATCAAGGCCTACGATGATGGCATGGAAGTCTGGTGATCAGTGAACGGTGCACACCATGTACCGGCATGCGACTTGCCGTTTCTGGCTTAACCGTGCGGGTTTGAGCATGGTTTTTATGGTCCTGGAGACGTGGCAAAAACGGCCTAATCTGGACATTATGAATCAAAGGGTTATATCAGGGTTTTCTGCATGTCCGTTGCCATTTTAGAGGCAGCCGATTCCCCTTGAAGGGCCCCATTTCTCCAGCGATTGCGCGAACCTAAACGGTCTAGTTTTTGTGCACTTCGAGCAACTCGGAGATGTCCACTCCCAAAGCGATCGCGAGCCGTTCTAGCCCATCGATGGAGATGTTGGTGACGCAGCGTTCAAGCTGCGACACGTAGGTTCGGTGGAAATCCGCCAGCTCAGCCATCCCCTCCTGACTTAGTCCCCGCTCAAGCCTCAGCCGCCGGATGTTGGCGGCAATCCGCCGGCGAGCCTCCCCTGTTTGATGTTTTTCCGTACCCATAGTGGGACGGAGATTGGCCCGCTACCGTCTTTGTATCTACAGCATAAAACTCTACCGTTTATACATCTCGTTTCTGTACAATGATTATTCCAAAGAGATACGCCTGTCCCCAGCCCTCCGTACGACCCGGATGGCAGGCCGGCGACGTGATGTTCAACAGAAGCCCTCTCGAAAATGACGAAATCCACCGTGAATGCAGCCCAGTTTGTCACCCATAGCTTGGCCATTAGTGTGTGCCTGTTTTCGGCACTGGCAAACGCTGCCTCAGATGCAGCTATCGTTGCCAGCACACCTCGGGCGAAGCGATTCCTGGAAGACTTCGACACGTTTACTGCCCTGGGAAAGGCCTGCAGATACCGCGAAGAGGCCATCGGCCAATATTACGCCAAGGAATTTGCCCGCCTGATCCGCCTTGAGGCCAATAGACCATTGGCTGATGGTGATGTTGACCGTGAGGTCGGCATTGCCTTGGTGGCGGCACAGATGTATGCCGACCAGAACACAAAGGGACGACGTTTCACGAGCGAGCATTGCGCGATGGCCCGCAAGGCGATCGACGAAGTGGTGCCCCGTGGCTATGACAAGCCATAGTCGCCGTCTTTCCGACCTATCCGTGTCGGTCCGCACTCTGGCAACAGTTCTGCTCCTCGCTACCGCTCCAGGTTTCGGCTGGTCTTCGGAGACTCCGATATCCGAAGCACCCCGGATCCAGCGGGAAGTCATTACCAAGAGCCTGCCGCCAATCGAAACAGCCAACCTGCGGATCTTCGTGAGTTTCGACGGCAGCCCGAAAATGACGCGCATTCTCCAGGAGAAGTTGCGAGCCAAGGGATTTGCCTGATGCAGATGTATGCTTCCACCGCTGGTAAGTCCGGTGGAGAGTTCTACACGCCGCAGGAAGTCTCCGAACTGCTTGCCCGCATCACAGTGGTCGGCAAGAGCGAGGTCAACAAGGTCTATGACCCGGCCTGCGGCTCGGGCTCGCTGTTGCTCAACTTCGTGAAGGTGCTGGGCCACGACAAGGTGCGTCAAGGGTTCTATGGACAGGAAGTCAACCTCACCACCTACAACCTGTGCCGCATCAACATGTTCCTGCACGATGTGAACTACGAGAAGTTCAACATCGCCCACGGCGACACACTGACCGATCCGGCACATTGGGACGACGAACCTTTCGAAGCCATCGTTTCCAATCCGCCGTATTCGATCAAATGGGATGGCGATGCCAATCCCCTGCTCATCAACGACCCGCGTTTCGCCCCTGCAGGCGTGCTCGCCCCCAAAAGCAAGGCCGATTTGGCCTTCACCATGCACATCCTCAGCTGGCTGGCGGTCAACGGCACTGCGGCCATCGTTGAATTTCCGGGTGTGCTCTATCGCGGCGGCGCGGAACAAAAAATCCGCCAGTACCTCGTCGACAATAATTATGTCGATGCGGTGATTCAGCTCCCGCCTGATCTGTTCTTTGGCACCACGATTGCCACCTGCATTATCGTGCTGAAGAAATCCAAGTTCGATAACGCCACGTTGTTCATCGACGCCAGCAGCGAATTCCTGCGCAGCGGCAACAAGAACAAACTCTTGTCGGAACACCGGAAAAAAGTCCTGGATGCCTACACCGGGCGCAAGAATATCGCCCACTTCGCTCGTTTGGTTGAAAACGGTGACATTGCCAAGAACGGCTACAACATCGCCGTATCCAGCTATGTCGAGCAGGCCGACACCAGTGAAGCGACCGACATCAAGGCCCTCAATACCGAAATCGCCCGCATTGTGGCGCGGCAATCTGAGTTGAGGAAACAAATCGATGCCATCGTGGCCGATCTGGAGGAGACACAGGCATGAGCCGAATCGAGGCGCTGATTGCCGAACATTGCCCGGATGGCGTGCAGTTCCGCGGGCTCGGCGAGTGCGCTGCATATTCAGATACCCGCGTTGATGCTAGTGAGCTAGATGAAACCAACTTCGTCGGCGTGGACAACCTGCTTCAGAATGCCGCAGGAAAAAACGATGCCAACTATCCGCCCAACACCGCGCGGCTGACTGCATATGAGGCTGGCGACATACTTCTTGGGAATATCCGACCATATTTGAAGAAAATCTGGCTTGCCAATGATAGTGGTGGGTGTAGCGGTGACGTGCTAGCCATACGCATTACGGAAGCACATCGCGCAGAGTTGATACCCGAATTTCTATATCGACTGCTGGCGTCCGATGTTTTTTTTGCATACAACATGCAACACGCAAAAGGCGCGAAGATGCCGCGAGGTAGCAAAGAAGCAATCTTGAAATATCGCATTCCGGTCCCTCCCATCGAAGTACAGCGCGAAATCGTGAAAGTGCTCGACACGTTCACTCAGCTGGAAGCGGAGCTGGAAGCGCGTCGGCGGCAGTACAAGTACTACCGCGACGCACTTGTGCTCGCCTGCGGCGAGCCCCCATTCAAAACCGCCCCCCTGAATGAAATTGGCAAATTTATTCGAGGGAAGCGGTTTACCAAAGCCGATTACGAAGATGATGGCATCCCCGTGATTCACTACGGGGAGATTTACACCCATTACGGCACGGCCGCAAATTCAGTCATATCGCATGTGCGTTCCGAGATGGCCGACTCACTTCGCTATGCAAAACCCGGAGACGTGGTTGTCACTGACGTTGGCGAAACGGTCGAGGATGTTGGCAAAGCCGTGGCATGGGTTGGCAGTGAAGATGTTGCCATTCACGACCATTGCTACGCCTTCCGTCATTCGATGAATCCGAAGTTCGTTTCATATTGCATGCAAACGACTTCTTTCATTGCAGAGAAAGCAAAGTACGTGGCACGCACCAAGGTCAACACGCTGTTGATTGATGGTTTCTCAAAGATCCGCATCCCGGTCCCGCCGCTCGAAGAGCAGGAACGCATCGTTGCCATCCTCGATCGCTTCGACACATTGGTCAATGACATCACCGATGGCCTACCCGCCGAGATCACCGCGCGCCGCCAGCAGTACGCGCATTACCGCGACCGTTTGCTCACCTTCAGGGAAGCCGCATGAGCGAAGAGCTGAAATCCTATCGCTACGAGCCCATTGCACTCTCCAATGAGAGCACGGTTGTCGCCGAGTTCCTGCCCGACACACCGGGCGTGCGCGAGGCGACGTACCAGTCCGAAGCCGAACTTGAAAAGAGCTTCATTGAGCAATTGCAGGTACAAGCGTATGAGTACTTGCCTATCACCTCAGAGGCCGAGCTGGTGGCCAACTTGCGCCGCCAACTGGAAACGCTCAACAAGATCACGTTTTCTGATGCGGAATGGGAGCGCTTTTTCGGCACCTGTGTGGCCGGAGCCAATGACGGCATCCTGGAAAAAACCGCGCGCATTCAGGAAGACCACGTGCAGGTCTTGAAGCGCGACGATGGCAGCACCAAGAACATCTACCTGCTCGACAAGGCCAACATTCACAACAACGTCTTGCAGGTCATCAATCAGTACGAGGCGGATGGCAAGCACGCCAATCGCTACGACGTGACCGTGCTGGTCAACGGCCTACCGATGGTGCACATCGAGCTGAAGCGCCGGGGCGTGGATATCCGCGAGGCCTTCAACCAAATCAACCGCTACCAACGCGACAGCTTCTGGGCAGGCACGGGGTTGTTCGAGTACGTGCAACTGTTCGTCATCAGCAACGGCACACTGACCAAGTACTACAGCAACACGGTGCGCGACGGGCATCTGGCCGAGCAGCGCAGCAAGAGCAGCAAGGGTGCCGGCAAGAGCAAGACGTCCAACAGCTTCTCGTTTACCAGTTGGTGGGCCGATGCCAAGAACCAGCCGATCACCGAAATGGCAGGCTTCACCAAGACCTTCTTCGCCAAGCACACGCTGCTGAACATCCTCACCAAATACTGCGTATTCGATGTGGATCGCAAGCTGCTGGTGATGCGGCCGTATCAGATCGTGGCCGCCGAGCGCATCCTGCAGCGCATCGCCACTGCCACCAATCACAAGCAGTTGGGCACGGTGGCTGCCGGTGGTTACATCTGGCACACCACGGGTAGCGGTAAGACGCTGACTAGCTTCAAGGCGGCCCAACTGGCGCGCGGCCTGCCGGACATCGATAAGGTGCTGTTCGTGGTCGACCGCAAGGATCTGGACTACCAGACCATGCGCGAATACGAGCGCTTCGAGAAAGGTGCGGCCAACTCCAACACATCCACCGCTGTGTTGCAACGGCAGCTGGAAGACCCCAACGCCCGCATCATCATCACCACGATTCAGAAGCTGTCCCGATTCGTGGTCAAGAACAAGAAGCACCCGGTGTATGAGGCGCACGTGGTTGTTATTTTCGACGAGTGCCATCGCAGCCAGTTCGGCGACATGCACGCCGAAATTACCCGGGTGTTCCAGCGTTACCACCTGTTCGGTTTCACGGGTACACCAATCTTCGCCGAGAACTCCGGCACTACAGGCAACCCGCTGCGGCGCACCACGCAGCAGGCCTTTGGCGACAAGCTGCATACCTACACGATTGTCGACGCCATCAACGACAAGAACGTGCTGCCGTTCCGCATTGATTACATCAACACGATCAAATTGCCGCCGAGCATCAAAGACAAGAAGGTGTCGGCCATCGACACCGAGCGGGCCTTGCTCGCACCGGAGCGCATTACGCAGATCGTGGGTTACATCCGCGAACACTTCGACCAGAAAACCCGGCGGGCCAACTCCTACCGCCACGATGGCAAGCGACTGGCTGGTTTCAACTCGTTGTTTGCCTGCGCGTCCATCGACGCCGCCAAACGCTACTATGCGGAGTTTTCCGAGCAGCAAAAAACGCTGCCTGAGGCGAAACAGCTCAAAGTGGGGCTGATCTACAGCTTCGCCGCCAACGAAGAAGAGTTTGATGGCTTGCTTGGCGAAGAGGAATTCGAGACCGAGGGGCTAGATCAAAGCTCACGCGATTTCCTTGATGCGGCGATCAAGGATTACAACGCCCTGTTCGGCACCAGTTTCGACACCTCGGCAGACAAGTTCCAGAACTATTACAAGGATCTGTCCCAACGACTGAAGAAACGTGAGCTGGATCTGGTGATCGTGGTCAACATGTTCCTCACGGGCTTCGATGCCACCACACTTAACACCCTGTGGGCGGACAAGAACCTCCGGGCGCATGGACTGATTCAGGCCTACTCGCGCACCAACCGCATCCTCAACTCGGTCAAGACCTACGGCAACATAGTTTCCTTCCGCAATCTGGAGCAGGAAACCAATGACGCGCTCGCCCTGTTCGGCAACAAGGACGCCAAGGGCATCGTTCTACTCAAGCCGTACACCGAGTACTACAAGGAATACCAGAAGCGTGTAGAGGAGTTGCTGGAATCCTTCCCGCTTGGCAAAGCCATCGTCGGCGAGACGGCACAGAAGGCATTCATCAAGCTGTTCGGTGCGATCCTGCGCTTGAAGAACATCCTGTCCTCCTTCGACGATTTTGCAGGGCATGAAATCCTCACCGAGCGCGAGTTTCAGGATTACCAGAGTCTTTACCTGAACCTGTACGCCGAATTTCGCGCAACCTCGGATGCCGAGAAGGAGGCGATCAATGATGATGTAGTTTTCGAGATCGAGCTCATCAAGCAGGTCGAAATCAACGTTGACTACATCCTGATGCTGGTTGAGCAATATCTGAAGAAGAAAGGGACGGGCGACGACAAGGAAATCCGCGCCACCATCGAGCGCGCCATCAACGCCAGCCCTTCTCTGCGCAACAAGAAAGACCTGATCGAACAGTTTGTGGATTCTGTTTCCACCAAGGTCAAAGTGGACGCGCAGTGGGAGGCTTTTGTCGCCGCGAAGAAAGTCGAGGAGCTGGAGCGCATCATTACAGAAGAAAATCTTAACCCGGAAGCCACCCGCAGCTTCATCGACAACGCCTTCCGCGATGGCAGTGTCCCAGCAACCGGTACCGCGATCACCAAAATCCTGCCGCCGGCATCGCGGTTCTCTAAGAACAATGGCCATGCAGCGAAGAAGCAAACGGTACTGGACAAACTTGCTGCTTTCTTCGAGCGATATTTCGGGCTGGCGTGAGAAAGCGAAATCTGATGAATCCAATTCAAACAACCGATCAGGCCATGATTGCCGCCCTGCGCCGCGAGGCAGAACGGATAGAGGAGGACGCTACGTATTCCAGCAAGAGCCACTTCAATGCCGAGGATACCTGGGTTCGCCGTCACTATTGGCTTGGCGTTCCGGCGACTGCTCTCGCGGCTATCGCTGGGGCCGCTCTAGTCAAGAGCCAGCCGGAATGGGCAAGCGCACTCACGCTGCTGGCATCGTTGCTGACAGGGCTAATGACGTTTCTCAAACCTAATGAACGTGCAGCAATGCACCGGGCAGCTGCAGGCCAATTCCTGGCCCTGAAAAACGATGCGCGCTTATTCCGTGAGGTTGATCTGTTGCAAATGCATCAGTTGGACGAATTACCTGACAGGCTGAAGGCGCTTTCCGCCACACGGAATGAACTGAATCAGAAAAGCCCTAGTATTCCTCGCGGAGCGTTTGTCGCTGCGCGCAAAGGAATCGAGGAAGGCGAAGCGACCCACAAAGTGGACAAGGGGGAGTGACAGGGTGTCGGTATTGAGTTTTCTGACAGAAACTGCCAGCAAGGCAGTCCTTTCTTCGACCGAGCAGTCGTCGATCACGACCTCGATTTCGACGCTGCAAGCCCGGATTGGGCTGCATTTCGCCAGTGATGTAATCAAGCAGCATTTCCGCTTTGGCTCGTCAACGCGTGGCACGATTCTGCCACGCTCGATGGACGAGCATTCGGATATCGATTACATGATCGTGTTCAGCGAGAACAACGCCACACCGCAGACGTACTTGAACCGGCTGAAGACTTTCGTCGAAAAGTATTACAGCTCGTCGGATATCCGGCAGTCCAGCCCAACCATTGTGCTCGAATTGAACCACATCAAATTCGACCTCGTGCCAGCAACGACGACATGGCTCCCCGATGAGTGTCAGGCGAAGAAGCAGAGCAGCAAGTTCATCACCAGCGACGCCGAACTGGTGCAGCAACTGGTCGCCGAGATCAGTTCGCAGCGCCCCGTCTTGCAGAAGCGTCACCCGGAACTGAAGACAACCGAGGGCCGTCCGCGCAAGTATTACTACTCGGAGAAGTCTGACAGCGCCGAGGTGGCGGCGGTCGAGAACGCGGCGGCCGTCCCTTCAGGCGATCCGGGTCAGCCTAAGATCGACGAACACGGCTTGTACCCGCTGCTGTCGCGCTATCTGTGGGAGGAGTTCGGCTTGTATTCCAAGCGTATCGACGAGAAGCGGTCGTCGAACAAGCGCGGGCCGAACGGCAACCGTTGGCTGTACCCGGACGTGGTCGGTATGGAGGATTTAGGCGCAGACTGGCATCAGGAGGTACGCGACTGCGTGAACCAGTATTCCGACAAGCGCACCAAGCTGTGGTCGTTTGAGGCCAAGCTGCTGATCAACCGCTCGAACGTGCGTGAGTGCTTCTTTCAGGCGGTGTCGAATTCGTCTTGGGCCAACTTCGGTTACTTGGTCGCGGCGGAGATCGGCGGGCAGGATACGTTGAAGGAACTGCGGATGCTGTTCGCGGCCCACGGCATCGGCTTCATCAAGCTGGACGTAGACAACCCGGCCGACAGCCAGGTACTGATCCCGGCCCGCGAGCGCGACGAGATCGATTGGGACATGGCCAACCGCCTAGCCACGGAGAATAGGGATTTTCTGGAGTACGTGAAACTGGTGAAGCAGTTCTACCAGACCGGTGAGGTGAGGTTATACGATTGGGATGTACCGCAAGAATCCGAGTAGACGGCCTCCTGCCACTCCCTTCACCACTCCCAATGGCATGTTGCTCGTACCAAAATCATCTCTCACGTTATTTCTTTCGACCAAGTGCGGTTATGGCCTTGGCACAGAAAAATGCAACCATTGATGCTGCAAGAATCATCAGTAGTGCGACTGTGCCAGTTGCCAAGCAGTCGGTGATTCCCGATTCGTCGTCCAACATCCATTGGGCAGAAGTAATTCCAAGTACAGGATGAATTGCATCGCGCACAAGATTCTTTCCCAGCTTATCGAGAAACTGTGCCAACTGGCTTGGAGTCAGGTTCATGTTTGATCGATAGGTTGCACTGCTAGCCAAACTACAGCCTTAGGCAAGGCATTTCTGAAAAATCATCTGCCAACGCCCCAGTGCCTTCAATCATCTGAGCTCAACGCTGAATGTCCGTAGCTGGCGGTTGGTTGCGGATCACCCAGGTTCGCAGAGTAGGGCGGCTGACCCCAACCAGTTTGGCTATGGCTGTCTGGTTGATTCCCATTTTTTGATAGCGCTCGATTTCAAAACGTTTTTCATCGAGCTTGTAGCTCTTGGCCAACGCCCCTTGCGGACGTCCAAGCTTTTTCCCAGAAGACTTGCGCTTGACGAGCGCTTCCCGTGTCCGCATAGATATGAAATCGCGCTCGATCTCGGCAGCCAGCCCCAAGACTGTGGCAGTGATTTTGGACTGCATCGAATTGTCGAACGTAAGTCCGTTCTTGACGATCACAACGGACACCTGCCGTTCAGAGGCGAACTTCAGAATTTCCAAAACCTGCAACGTGCTGCGAGCCAGGCGGCTAACTTCGGCTGCGAGCAGGACATCCCCTTTGACCATGCTGGACAGTAGATCACCGATCTTTCTGACATTCCAGGCAACACTACCGGACGCGGTATCTTCGACCACCATGTCCGGCTCGATTCCGCGCTCCTGGCAGTACTGCTGTATGCCATGAAGTTGATTTTGTGTGTCCTGTGCGCTCGTCGAGACGCGCAGATAGATGTAAATCGCCATTTCGGTCCTCGTGAAAAAGTTAAACCTTGTTTGCAATTCAATCTACCGATCTGTGAGAAGTTTTTCTGTTTTCTCTCTTCCCAACAACTGGCAATGGGAAACGGTGGTTATTTCTTGCCAGGAAAGAAATTCGGTGTCCGTTGCGGACGGAGTTTCACAGCCCTCACGCGGAGCCGCGCATGAGGTGAAATTGGATCAAGCAAATTGGCGAGGGTGTTTAGAAAGGTGAATCAGGGTGGCGACGGCAGGTTGCATTTCTGGAACCCAGCGTCAGCGGCGGCGCATCACAGCGCGGCACGCCCAAGTCCGGTAGCCCATCCGCTCGCAGCGGTTGAACCCATTGGTGTCGAATCACATTCGACGGGAGCACCCCAGAGGAATACCCCCAGGCGGATTTTTGCCCGCACCGGTCCTGTCCAGTCTGCGACCACTCGTCCGTAAAGGACTCGCTTCGCAGTCCGATCGTTATGCCCGATTAGGCAAGTTGGTCATCCAAATGCTCAGACGACTCGATCGCTTTTGTGTAGAAATCGCTCCGGCCCGTAAGGGATTTTGCCTCCTGCCACCAGAGGCCTCGGTTGCGCTGTCCAGATGGAAATACCGGCCTCTACCGGGAGTCCATGCCAGGGGTCCATTACGGACGCTCGCGCTGCTATTTCAGTATTGAAGTGTCGGCCAATGGGTGAAGCGCAAAGAGACAGGGATCACCCCGCTCCCGCAACGACATGCCGAAAGGCCCGAGAAATTTGCCATCCGCGATGGATGACGGTGATGTGAGTTGCCCCGCAACTCGTTAATGCCCACCTATACGGGGCGGATGTCTCGATAGGACATCGTTAGACCGTAGCCAAGTCTCGTTTACGGGGTTCCGGCGCGGCTCGCGTCGAAGTAGCAACGGCTTGTTGGTTTTACCTACACCCAACTCCAGGAGGCCGTCGTGATCCTGGGCGGTCCATCACGGACACATATCGAAGGCGATTCTCGCACAGCCTCCATGGTTCCTGTCAACATGACATGGGACTTCAAATTTCAATCAGGTGATTATCCTGTTCGAATTTTGACCCTCAAACCCAGTCCGGGAGCGGAAATCGATCCCCGTCAGGTTTAAGTCGAATTTTGGCCCGGTCTCGAGTTGACCATTTCCTTGAGGGGCAACCCCGCGCACACCCCTCAACGCAGTAGCCCCAATGGCAGCAATTAAGAATTTTCTGGGCACCGTTACTTTCCTGGACGGAAGAGGATGAGTACGGACCATCGGGACGGTATTGTCACCACTGTGGCACCGCCTTGTCGCCGGATTGTCTCCACCTTGCCGTACGAACTCATTATCGGTATGTTTGGCTCCACCCTGTCACCGCTGTGGCACCAACCTGTCACCAGCGCTCTCCCTGCAGCGGTGTTTTCTGATCTGTTCGTTTCCTACCCCGGATCAAATCAGGAAGACAGAATCCATCCGTTGTATCTCTGGCCGTGGCATGCCGAGTGTGCTTGCTTCATTTCGCCAGGTAGCCACGACTGCGCGCACCTCATCGGCGATGGCCGCTGCCGCATCGGCGGTCAGACGGTAGAGCTCGACGGTCTTGAGGACGGCATCCAGGCTAGGCCGGGCGCTCTGGCCATCGAGCGTCAAGGCATGTTCGCTCTTGGTAGGACTTGGATTCATGTCGAACGCCGGCGATAGGCGCCAACCCGATGGCTCACGGATGAACCCGTGATTACGCAGATGATCGTCCCGATTGCCGACGAGCACGTTGAAGACAACCCGCCTGAAGAGCTGCGCCAGATCTTCTTCAATGTAGTCCTGGGTGCCGTTGTCCGAAATGAACTCGGCAAGATCGAGATATCCAGCGCCACTATCGCCGTCCTGATATTCCAGCAGGGTCATCGCCGAGGCATACATCCGCCTGCTGTCGCCATGTCGGTCAAAACGCTCGACGCAGAAAGTCCCATACTGACTTGCAAGGCGCATCAGTTGCGCCTTGGGGACCCGGATTCCGGCCCTGTCGGCCAGGCGATGCACGAGGTACTCCCATGCGCCCACGTCGTAGCGATCATCCTGTGCCGGAAACTTGGCAATCCATAACTGCCCATCTTCTGCAGTGAAATTAGCCTTGGGGCGGGCACCACCGAGAGAAGAACCTGGCGCAATCAGCATCGCCAGCCATTTCTCGTATTCGGGCAAATTCTCGATCCCCGGCTCTTCGACCCGCTGGCTGATGTAGGCCAGTTCGGCGAGGCTCGTCACCGGCGGCGCTGCGTTGGGACTATTGTCGAGAAAAGGGCCGCCGGCCTGGCGAAAGCGCAGGGCGCCAACCCGAGTCAGGTCATGTACGCCGAGCAGAAAATCCATTTCCTGCAACCGGCGCATGGGCCGCTTCTCCCGCTCGGCGGCTGCTGCTTCGCGGCGCTCCATGAGCACGCGACCCCAGCGATCCGGCGCCGAATCCATGAAAATCCCGAACGCCGACGCCATGGCCGGCGGATGCTGCTCTCCGTTCCATAACTCCAGGCGCGGGTCCAGCATGAAGACTTGGCGACTGGCCAACCAGGCAGGCGCATATTCGAATGACGCCGGAAGGTCAGTCCGCACATCATGTCGGTAAAGGGTACCAATCTGCTGCTGGACGCCCAGTTCTACAGCATCCAGGAATACCTCGAAAGCCTCCCGGGCCGCCTTAGCCTTGGCCATCGACCGGATCCTTCGTACCTTTCTTGCGCCTCACGGTGCCTACAGCCCCCCCAGTAGGCTCGGTTGCTTCATTCGAGACCGTACGCGGCCGGGGTTTTCTTTCCAGCAATTTCAAATCCTGTAGCTTGCGGCCCAGTTCATCATCACGGGCAACAGCATCCATATCCTTGTCCAGCCCGAGAACCCTCAACGCCCGCAGATAAGTGCCGAGAGCGATGGAGGGATCCCCCTTTTCAAGGCGATTGAGCGTGTCACGGGATATCCCGACCCGTTCAGCGAAGAGGATGGTGGTGAGGCCGCGACGCAAGCGAGCAGCCTTCAAGCGCAGCCCGAACGCCTGCATTTGCTTCTCGATAGAAGGGAATGGACGCTGGAAAGTACGTGACATGTCCGATAGTCTCGACAACTCAAAGGAAAGTGTCAATAGTATCGGACAAATTTATCCTTGGGCTGAATTGAGTGCAGGAAACACCCACTGACCATCCGATACTTCGATCAAATGGTTAGAAAATGTCCGAAGTATCGGACTTCCGTTAGCCCATCGAGAAATAAACACGTCCGAATGGCAGGCCAAGTCCATTTCTTCGTATCGCCCATTATTTTGAGCAGCACTTCCGACTCTCGCTTCCTACCGAGCATCGTCCGAAATCCCGGATACCCCATGTAGCTAGATTTGCCAACTCACCGGCAGTTCGTCGGTGCGGATTCAACCGGTGGATGCAACAGCAAACGGCCGGAATACACAACAATCCGGAAACTCCCGCCTGTCACTGAACCAGGCCGGACTTCGAATCAAACACCTTGTTGTATCGCTCCAAATCCGACTTCGGGTCGATCTTGTCACCTTGGGACTTGCGAAGTGCCTGTACCAGTTCAGTGCGCTCTTTCTCGTCGCGCAACTGCTGAGCCACTTTCAGCTTGAAATCTTCAGCCTCATCAATCCAGAAGTGAGTGAGGGCGAGGAGGTACAGGGCGAAAAAGAAGCCGGTAACCCAGCTCACAGCCACCAGATAGCCAAAGGTGGTGTCTGCCGTGACACCAACAGCGAACCCGAGCAGAAAGACAGCAATCAGGTAAAGAGAAGCCAGCCAGAACCGCAGTGTTCGCTTCCGAACAATGGTAACGAGATTGGCTCGCTGTATATCGGTTAACCCATCCATCCCGCACAGATCACGGAATTTAGAGATCGCGAGAGCAACCGGTGCTAGAGCCGCGCTGCATACCCAGGTCAATTTGCCGCTCCACTCCCCGATGGTCTTTCCGTCCAGCATTTCGACCAGCCAGATCGCCAGAAAGGCAAAGATCGGTGCCAGGATCAGTGGCACCGAAATCTTGAAGTAGATCGACTTGTGAAACGCCATCTCATGCCGGGACTGCGCCAGCAGACGCAATCAGCGAGGCATTCAACGGTACTTGCTCAGTCAGCGGCACCTTCTCATCCTTTAGGAAATCGCCTTCGGCCAATCCTAACAACCAGCTGTGCATTTCATCGAAAAGCTCAGGCATATCGACGTGGCCATTGTGGCAAGCGACGACAATCGGCTTTGAGAGCTTCAGGTCGTTACCTTTCAGCGTTCCCAGGCCAGGAACCTGTACCGAGATATCATCGCCATCGACATTGCGCAGTGCCCGCGCGATGTCGTTGATAACCTTCTGCCCCTCTTGGGTGGTGGTGCGCTGGTAGGTCACCTCCAGGGAGACTTGGAGATTCCCGTCCAAAGCATCGTCCAACTTCAATCTCTCAAAATCTTTGATGCCGATAGCGGCCTTTAGGATGTCCACTGCCCGGCCGACCGGCGTAAGCCGCAGCTTTTTCTCCTTTTTGACCTCGGTTGGGCTGGGATGGGTTTCGGGAACCGTTTCGTGAGCCATGGCAGATACATAGCTGACCTTCTTGACCGGCCTGGACGCAAGCTGGTCGGTGGTCATCCTGGGTGGATGATCCACCAATTCGAGGCGATTGTGAGTACCCAGTACCCCGCAGGCGGACAGAAACCAGTTCAGGTACAGCTCCAGTTGCTTGCCCTTCAGGCCGCTGGACTGCATCAGGACGACGTGGTTACCCCTGATGCCAAAGTACAAGATGGAATCCAGGAACTCGGTCTGCTTCTTGTTAGGCAGCTCCGGCGGCGCCACCTGCGCAACCGGGAAAGCCGTCAGGTTACCGTCCACGGTCAGGAAGAGCTTGTTGGTACCGTGCTCATAGGTGATTAGATTCCCGCAGAGCAGGCCCCGGTGGTTGGTCGTGTGGTTGATCAACCGGCAGTCCCCCGCCGCCGTCACTTTCTCGATCCGATTAGCTACTAGGCCGTTGACCTTGAGGGCCGCCGACAGCAGATCCTCCAGCGTGCGGGAGGGGGTCAGGAATTGTGCCCTGCGATAGTGCAGCGTCTTCGGTTTGGTATCGGTCGCCATTGTCAGCCTTGGTGTGAATGAGCTGGCGACAATGATACCTAGCATTACGCCGTCATCCCACATTGTGCCACCGCCAGCAATCGATCACATTGCTGCTGTAGTTCGGGAAGTGTTCCAACAGCCGCAAAGGCCGAACTACGACCTCATGCTAATGACAACAGACAACACATCGGTCATTCCAGCCGTACCAATATCCCCAATCGGAGGTCGGCAAATCGTCAGATACCTACTATTGGGCCAGTAGCCATCCTTCAATCTGATCTATAAGCACAGTCGATTTGTGATGCCGAAGCCAAAACAACGTCATTCGCATGGCAGGCACGTCCATTTCTCCATCTACCCCCCCTTTTTTCGCTGCATTTCCGACTTCCGCTCCCTGCCGACAGTCGTCGAAAATCCCGGACAGATTGTGTAGTTATCTCAAAAATTCAACAGTGAGTTCGGCATCATGAACAACAAACACACTGCTCAGGAACGGAAAGAAATGCCCCGCTGGATAAAACTCGAAAACTGGGCCCGCGCACAGTATGGTAACGATGCGCCTGACCCGAGGACATTACGCCGCTGGGCGAGAAATGGTCATTTGTATCCGCCTGCCGAACAGCATGGGAAGTGCTGGTACGTGCGGCCCGATGCAAAATACACGACGGTGGATACGGGTTCCATCCTTGATCGAATGAAGGCGGTGTATGGCGCCAAGGCCGCGTAACCGGAAAAATTCCGGTCTCCCGTTGAACGTCTATCCCAACAGGGGCGGGTACGTTTGGCGGCACCCCGTCACAGGAAAGCGCTACGGTCTCGGCAGCAATCGACAGAAGGCCTTCGCCGAGGCACATGAGGCGAACCTTGCTGTCCTGGATCTACTGGAGAAGCCTCGCCTGGTGCATCGCATCGTCGGCCAGCCTGAAACCTTGGGCGAATGGCTGGAGCAGTACAAGGAAGTCGTCGACAAGCGCTACGCTGACGACAAGATCGCAAAATCGACCCGCGACGATCGGAAGCAGAAATGCAACACCATTGCCGACAAGATCGGGAACACCCTGCTGAAGGAAGTCAGCACGCGGACCATCGCCGACTTCCTGAAGGCCTACGAAAACGAGGGCAAGGCCCGCATGGGTCAAGCGATGCGCTCCCTGCTGCTCGATGTCTTTCGCGAGGCGATCTCTGCCGGTTGGTGCGACCGCAACCCTGTCGAAGTCACCCGCACCGAGCGCGTGAAGACGAAGCGCGAGCGGCTTTCGCTCGGCCAATTCATGGCGATCTACGCCAAGGCCAAGGCCGAAAGTCCGGAGTGGATGGTGCATTGTCTGGAGCTTGCCATTCTCACGGCCCAGCGCCGTAGCGATTTGGCAAAGATGAAGTACACCGACATCAAGGACGGCTGTCTCAACGTCATCCAGCAGAAGAATAAGCGCACCGACGAAATCGGCCACAAGGTGGCGATCCCGATGGAACTTGCTATCGAGGGACTCAGCCTGCAAGCAACCATCGCCAGGACGAAGAACGTGGTCAGCCGCTACCTGATCCACCACACCAAGCAGGCGGGGCGCGCCAAGATTGGCGGCAAGATACGCGACATGAGCCTAGCTCAGGAATTTTCCCGGCTGCGCGAATTGGTCGGAATCACCGGTGAGAACCCGCCGACCCTACACGAGGTCCGTTCGCTGTCGGCCCGACTCTATACCGAGAAATACGGGAAGGAATTTGCCAACGCCCTGCTTGGCCACAAGTCGGCAAAGATGACCGATCTCTACCTGGACGAAAGGGATGGATGGTTCCGGCCAAAGATCGCCAACTGACGAAATCAAGCAACTGAGAGCCCGGGCAACCGGGCTTTTTCCTTGCTGAAATCGCCAACCAGATGGAGCCGAAACACGCAAACTGCATTTTTCTTTTGCTGCACGTTTGACGCAAATTTGACGCACACCATCACAAATCAGCCGCTTACGACTAATGCACCGTACACACCATGCACGGATCGAAAGAACGCACGACGTGCTGCACCGTCGGGAGCGCCCCTTCACCTGCCGGCAGGCCGACGAGGGCCTGTTCGAGGGGTCCGGGCGTGCCGTCGCCGTCCCGCGGCGAGAAATTCCAGGTGGTCGGCGCAATGATCTGGTACCGCTCGATACGGCCGCGCTTCACGCTCAGCCAGTGCCCGAGACTACCGCGCGCGGCCTCGACGAGACCGACGCCCTGGCCGCTCTCGGGAAGCTCCACCGGGTTGCAGAAGGCTTCGCCCGGCACGATCGCCTTCACCCAGCGCTCCATGGCCGGAACGATGGTCGCCAGTTCGACCATGCGGGCGACGACCCGACCGGTAACGCTACCGCCAAACTGCGCCACCAGATCGCCTACAAGCCGGTTCCCCGTCACCAGTTGGCGTGCCAGCGCACCGGTTTCGATCACCTGGCCGGCATAGCGCGGCGCCTTGCACCAGGTGTAGGCCCCCGCCTTCTCGGCATTGACGACGGTTTCGCCGGCAGCCGGCGACAAGGCCGGGCCATCGGCCAGCCACGCATGCCGGGTATCTTCGCTGATCCGCCCGGGGTCGAGGGACTCGACGGCCATGCCAGGCTGCCAGACACCGGCACTGAATATTCCGTAGGCACCATAGGAGAGAAAACGATCACTGGCGCGGCCGACCCCTTCCAGCCCGAGATCGCCGGCAGCCCGCAAGAACAGCGGGAAATCGGCTTCCCGGCCATCCGCCCAGTGCAGCAAGGCATCCCAACCGGCAAGCTCGGCGAAGGCTTCGAGACTGTCGCCGAGCAGCACGCCCTCGAGGAATGCCCGGAACTCGCGGAGCAGCGCCAGAACGCGAATGCGCTCGGCCGCCGTCATCGCCTTGGTGCTGCCGCCAGCCTGCAGGGCCAGGGTATGTGGCCAGCGACCGGCGAGAAAACCGGTCAGGTTGAAAAACCGCGCCCGCGCCTGCAGCACCGGTCCGGGTGCCGCCCCCTTCACCGCCATGAAGCGCGCCGAAACAGCGGCATGCCAGCTGCGGTCCGCATAGGCGCTGCGCGCGAAATCGGGCATGAAGAAGAGATAGAAATGGGTCAGGTGATCGGCCAGGTTTTCGGTGGCCTGAATCAGATGACGCGCCAGCACGCCGTTGGGTGGCGGTTCGATGCCGGCCAGATCGGCCAGGGCCGAGGCTGCCGCCGCCGACTGGGCGACCGAGCAGATGCCACAGATGCGCGGCACAATGGCCAGTGCGTCCTCCGCAACACGGCCGACCAGAACCTGCTCGAAACCGCGAAAAAGCGGCGAGTTCACCCGTGCCGCAAGCACCGCGCCGTCCTCGACATCGAGGCTGACCTCCAGATCGCCTTCGACGCGGTTAAAGGGGCCGAGTTGGATGCGCTTCACTTGCCAGCCTTCTTGACCGCGGGCCGGATCACCGTGTGGTCGACCACGGCATTGTCGCGGACCCGCTTCGGCGTTGCCGATTTCGACAAAGCGGCCAGGGCGACGAACCAGGCTTTCGGCATGTCGGTCGGCAGGCCGATCGGAATGCCGGCCAGCTTGGGGGTTTCCTGGAAGGCGTGCCCGGGCGACTCGAAACCCGGCTCGGTGCAGGCGATACAGGCAAAACCGCCC
Source organism: Dechloromonas sp. (assembly GCA_016791065.1). Lineage (GTDB taxonomy): Bacteria > Pseudomonadota > Gammaproteobacteria > Burkholderiales > Rhodocyclaceae > Azonexus. The sequence continues at coordinate 25,916 of JAEUOD010000020.1, forward strand.
TTCAGGCAGGATCCGCTGCCGTTCCACGGGCGCAGGTTACAGTCGGCATGCGCCTGGGTGCCCTTGCAACCGAGATTTTCCATCAGGCAGCCGAGATCGGAATGCTTCTCGGCGCTGGCCTTGAATTCGTAATATTCGTTGCGGGCGCAACCGTGGTGCACCAGTTGCTCGGCGTAGAGCAACGGGCGCCCGAATTCGTCGAGGTCACTGACGTTCAGCCCCTCCAGCGCCAGCTTTTCGAGGGTATCGACCACCCAGCCGGGATGGGTCGGACAACCGGCAATATTGACCACCGGCAAACCGCCCGTCGAGACGAAACCGGCACCGAGCAATCCGCCGCTGCTGTCGCTGTCGTACTGCAGGCCGCAGGCTTCGAGTGGATTGCCCGGGGTCGTCGCCGACAAGCCGCCATAGGCCGTACAGGAGCCGATCGCGAAGACCCAGCGGGCATGGCGCGCCAGACGCTCGACCCACTCGGTCAGCGGCCGGCCGTTACCCGCCATCAGATGGAACTTCCCGCTACCGTTCGGGCCGCGCAGCATCGCCCCCTCGACGCAGAGCACGTCGAACGGGCGCCGTCCCTCGGCGCAATCCTCCAAAACCTGCAGGGCCTCGTCGCCGCTTTCGAGCGACAGCGCGGGATGCCAGAGAAACTCGATGCCGGCATCGCGTAACTCATCGAACAGCGGACGTGGTTCAGCACACAGCATGGACTGCGTACAACCACCGCAGCCGCCACTCTGGAGCCAGAGGACTTTCATGCGCCTTGCTCCAGGCCGTAGCGCACCAGCTTGGCCCGCAGGCCGACACGCGACAGCCCAAGTTCGCGTGCCGCCCGCGACTTGTTACCGCGATGCCGTTGCATCGCATCGGCCAGCACCTGGTGTTCAAGGGTTTCCATGCGCTGGCGCAGGTCGCCGCTCAGGTTCTCGGCCAGGCCCTGAGCGCCAGCGGTCGTTCTGGTCGGAATGCCGGCGAGGCGTGGCGAAAGCAGATCGACATCGATCGTGCCGCCATCGGCCAAGGCCACCATGCGCAGGATTTCGTTCTGCAGTTCGCGGACATTGCCCGGCCAGTGATAGGCGGTAATCGCTGCCAGCACCGCCGGCGAAAAACCGGCAACCGATTTGCCCAGGGTGCGCGCACTGCGTTCAAGCACATGGCGGGCGAGCAACGGCAAATCCATCGGCCGCTCGCGCAGCGGGGCGACATGCAGGGCGATGGTCGCCAGGCGGTAATACAGGTCCTCGCGGAAGCGGCCGGTACGCACGTCCTCTTCGAGATCGCGATTGGTCGCCGCAATCACCCGGACATCGACATGCACCGAACGCGTGCTGCCGAGCGGACGGAATTCGCCTTCCTGCAAGACGCGCAACAGCTTGACCTGAAAAGCCGGACTGGTCTCGCCGATTTCGTCGAGGAACAAGGTGCCGCCATCGGCCTGCTGGAAGAGGCCGACACGATCCTCGACGGCACCGGTAAACGCCCCGCGCTTGTAGCCGAACAGCTCGGATTCGAGCAGATTGTCGGGCACTGCCCCGCAATTTTCGGTGATGAAGGCGCGATCCGCCCGACTGCTTTCATAGTGAATGGCGCGGGCGACCATTTCCTTGCCCGTTCCCGACTCGCCGGTCACCATGATCGACAGGTCGTAAGGAGCAACGCGTCGGATCATGCTGCAAACTTCTTCGATCGGGCTGCCTTGTTCACGGATCAGTCCAGAAACTCCAAATCGGCTCCGGGCCTTGTCGAGCTTGCTCTCGACGCGTTTCTGGAGCACCGGTTCGGCACAGCGCAGTTCCAGCGACAGCCGCTGGTTTTCGTGCTGCAGGCGCCAGACCTCGGCCGCCCGCTGCAGGGTGAGCAGCAGTTGTTCAGGCTGCCAGGGTTTGAGCAGGTATTGCCAGATGCCGGCTTCGTTGACGCCGGTGATGATGTCCTCGGCGTCGGTGTAGCCGGAGAGGATGATGCGCACGATCTCCGGCCAGCGCAGGCGGACTTCCTTGAGGAATTCGACGCCGGTCGTCCCGGGCATGCGCTGGTCGCAGAGCACGATGCGAAACGGCGTGACCGCCTGTTCGGCTTCGAGGATTTCCATCCCCTCGGCCGCGTCCGAGGCACAGAAAACCTCGAAATCTTCCTCCAGCGTGCGGCGCAGCGCTTCCTGCGAGCGCACCTCGTCATCGACAACGAGGATGGCGGGCAGTCGGCGCAGGCTGTTCTGGCTCATGCGGGGATTTTCCAGTCGAGATCACGGTGGCGGGCGAGATGGCGCGGCGTCCAGGAATGCGGCGAACGCGCGACGAAATGATAGCGCGCCACGTGATAGGACGGATCGAAGCCGTAGAAGTTGCGGCGCATTTCCTGCAGTTCGGCCGTCCGGTAGTCGGCCAGCGGTTTCTGCGCTTCGTCGGCGGCACGTTTCACACGCTTGGCGGCCAGGCATTCGGGAAAATCGTTTGCCGCCGCCAGTTCGGCTGCCCGCCGGGCCGCATCGACCGCAAACCCCGGCGCCGGCAGGCAGGCATCGTAGAAGCCCAGACGAACGGCCTCGGCAGCCGGCATCGGCAGGCGATGCCGCATGATCGCCCGCGCGCCGTCCTCGCCGACCCGCGGCGGCAGCAGGTAGGTCCAGAACTCCGAGCCATAGAGATTGCCCATGTTCTTGTAATGCGGATTGAGCACGACCCCGTCGCGCACCCAGACGAAATCGGCGGCCCGCGCCAGGAAACAGCCACCCGCCCCGGCGTTGGCGCCGACTGCGGCCACCGTCAGTTGCGTCTCGCAGCGCAGGACGGCTTCGGCCAGGTCGTCGATGGCGTTGATGTTGGCCCAGGACTCGTCGGCCGGACTTTCGGCCGCTTCGATCGTGTTCAGATGAATGCCGTTCGACCAGAAGTCGCTGCCACCGCGCAGCACGATCACCCGCGTCGGCCGTTGTGTCGCCCAGCGGAAGGCCTCGGTCAGCCGGCGGCATTGGCCAGTACTCATCGCACCGTTATAGAAATCGAAGCTGAGGAAACCGACGCCACCGGCTTCCTCGTAGGCAATGTCCTGCCAAGTGGGTGAGGCTGCTTTCCAGCAATCGGCCAGCGGCAATTCGGGTAAGGCGGCGGCTTCAGGGAAGGCCAGGGTTGCCGGCAACTTGACCCCGCCATTTCGGCGAACATGCCCAATCCACACTGCACCGTCCGCCGTTGCCCGCAGGATGGCCGTTTCCCGGCGCCCGAGCAGGCTGCCGGGCGTGCCTTTCAGATTCGTTTCCGGCCAGGCGTCGAAGAGATGACAGGGCTCGCCGAACAGGCTGTCGGCCACGCCGGGAAAGCCATCGGCGGCATTAAGCCGGGCCAGCGCGCTCGCGCTGTCGGACTGCGCCCAGTCGATGGCCCGGTCGCTCTGCCGCATCAGGGCATGGGCCTGGCCGGGCACGCGCTCGGGCTGGAAATCGCCCCCGGCAAAACGATCGACCGCCTGCAGGACCGCACGGACAGCGGCCTCCGTGACCTCGTTGCGGTAAATCGAAGACTTTTTCGCTGCCCGCAGCGGAAAGCTGGCCGACGCCCAGACCGGCCCGGCATCCATCTCGGCCTCGGCCTGGAGCACCGTCACGCCCCAGGTCGCCAGCCCCTGCTGGATGGCCCAATCCAGCGCTGACGGCCCGCGGTCGCCGACGATCCCGGGATGGACCACGAGACAGACCTGGCGCGACCAGATCGACTCGGGAATCGCCCGCTTGAGGAAAGGCGCGATCACCAGATCCGGGCAAAACAACGCAACGGCCTCTTCGGCCACGGCATCGGCGATATCGAATTCGACACTAAGTTGATGCCCCTTTGCCGCCAACTCGGCGTGAAGTCGCTGGGTCAGGCTGTTAAACCCATGACATAGGAGAAGAATGCGCATTCTCTTCACTCTTTACAAATCATTCCAATGGAATAACCCTACAAATGACGCGGGTTCCGGGGCGACAATATCCACTTTTTGGCATATCTATTACTTTCGCGATATTTTGCAGATGAGCCGGCTTGGCTAGGATGCGCACCTACCAAATAACTAGTCTGAAGGTGGGTCCCATGCAAAGCCAACGCAAGCAGGCAACTTCCCGCAGTCCTCGTTCGGTACGGGCGGCGCGTCCCGAGTACATCGCCGCCGTCCGCTATCCTGATGGCAGCCGCGACATCTTCCACGTCCGCAACGCAGACGACATCGAGGATGCCCGCGAACTGGTCCTGTTGGAAGTCGGTGAAGTCCTCAGCCTGGTCATTGCTCAGCGCCATTCCTGATCGGTCAGCATATCCGGGGCAATTGCTCGCCGGATAGCCAATCGACAATGCGTTTGCCACCGAAGCCGGTCGTCATCTGGACAAAATGTTGTGCATCTTCATGCACCGAACCGATGATCGCCGCGTCACTTCCCAGGGGATGCGCCCGCATCGTAGCAAGCAAGAGCTCGGCATCTTGTTTGGCGCAGATCGCCACCAGTTTGCCTTCGTTCGCAACATAAAGCGGGTCCAAGCCAAGAAATTCGCAGGCCGCATTGACCGCCGGCTTCAGCGGCAAATCCTTCTCCAGCAACATCATGCCGACGCCCGACTGACGGGCGATTTCGTTGAGCGTCGTCGCCAGGCCGCCCCGCGTCGGGTCGCGCAGGACGTGGATGTCGGCCCCGCTGGCCCGCATCTCCTCGATCAGGCCATGCAGCGCCGCGGTATCGGAAACGATGGGCGAATCAAAACCGAGGCTCTCACGCTCCGCCATGATCGCCATGCCGTGATCGCCCAAGGTACCGGAGATCAGGATGGCATCGCCGGCACGGGCATAGCGCCCCGATAGCGCCTTCCCCGGAGCGACGACCCCGACACCGGTCGTCGTGATGAACACCCCGTCGCCCTTGCCGCGCTCGACCACCTTGGTATCGCCGGTCACCACCGGCACGCCGGCGGCCCTGGCTGCATCGGCCATGCTGCGCACGATGCGCTCAAGATCGGCGAGCTTGAAGCCCTCTTCCAGGACGAACGACGCCGAAAGCCAGAGCGGTTTGGCGCCCATCACGGCCACGTCGTTGATCGTGCCATGCACCGACAGGCAGCCGATGTCGCCACCGGGGAAGAACAAAGGCGAAACGACGTGCGCATCGGTCGCCATGACCAGTCGCCCTTCGCCGGGATGCGGCAGCAAGGCGCCGTCATCACCCTGGCCTAAAAACTCGTTGCCGAGGTGCTTCGCGAACAGTTCCTCGATCAATTGCGCCATCGCCCGGCCACCGGAGCCGTGCGCCATATCGATCTGGCCGTGCTTGATGTCAAGCGGACGGACGTAGTTCTTGCGGATTTCACTCATCGAGTCGTTCTCGCCTTTGGCAATACCGGAAGCAGCGGAATATCAGGCCACATCCCGATACCGCCCGTAGGTGTAATGCGCCGCACAGGCGCCTTCGGAAGAAACCATGCACGAGCCCACCGGGTTCTCCGGCGTACACACCGTCCCGAATATCTTGCAGTCCTGCGGCCGCTTGACCCCGCGCAGGATCGCGCCGCACTCGCAGGCCTTGTGATCGGGCACCGAGGCATAGTCGAGCGGAAAACGCTTTTCGGCATCAAATTCAGCGAACTGGCTGCGAATGCGCAGCGCTGAGTAGGGAAGTACATTCAAGCCGCGCCACTCGAACTGTTTGCGCATCTCGAACACCTCGGCCACCAGTTGCTGTGCCTTGCGGTTGCCGTCGCGATCGACGGCGCGTGAAAACTCGTTCTCCACTTCGGCCCGGCCTTCGTTGACCTGGCGGATCAGCATGCGGATGGCCTGCATCACGTCAAGCGGCTCGAAGCCGGCGATGACGACCGGCTTGCGGTACTCCTCGGCGAAAAATTCGTAGGGACGGCTGCCGATGATGGTCGACACATGCGCCGGCCCGACGAAACCATCGAGTGGCACCGTCCCCCACTGCCGCACCTCGGGCGATTCGAGGATGCTCGAAATGGCCGACGGCGTCAGCACATGACAGCACAGTACGGAGAAGTTTTTCAGCCCCAGAGCGGCGGCCTGCTTGATCGCCACCGCGGTCGGTGGCGTCGTCGTCTCGAAGCCGATGGCGAAGAAGACCACCTGCCGTTCGGGATGCTTCTGCGCCAAGGCCACCGCATCGGCGCTCGAATACACCATGCGGACGTCGCCGCCGCGCGCCTTGGCCTTCATCAGCGACAGCCCGCCCGAGGCGGGAACGCGCAGGCAGTCGCCGTAGGTGGAAAGCGTCACGTCCTGTTCGAGCGCCAGGCGGATCGCCTGGTCGACGCGACCGATCGGCAGGACGCAGACCGGGCAGCCGGGGCCGTGGATCATCCGCACGTTGTCCGGCAGCAGATCGGTCACACCGTAGCGCGAGATGGCATGGGTATGACCGCCGCAAAATTCCATGAAATGGTAGCTGCGCGCTGGGTTGGCCTCGCGCCGGATGGCCTCGGCCAGCCCCCGGGCGACTTCACCGTCGCGGAATTCGTCGATGAATTTCATCAGTGCAGGGTTGGATCGTCGTCGATCTGGCCGAGTTCGGCGAACAACGCCAGGGTCTTGGCCGCCTCTTCCGGATCGAGCTTGTTGAGCGCATAGCCGACATGAACGATGACGTAATCGCCGACCGTCACATTGTCGACCAGCGACAGGGAAATCTCCTTGCGCACGCCGGCCAGATCGACCACGGCGTTGTCGCCTTCACGCAGTTCAACGACCTGCGCGGGAATCGCCAGACACATCTCAACTCTCCTTGAACATTCGTCGCGCCACCCAGGCCTGCCCCAGGGCCAGCCCGCCGTCGCCGGGCGGCGCCTGGCGCGCTTCGAGCAAGACCATACCGCTGCCGGCCAGATGCTGGCGCAGTGCCGTCATCAACACCGCATTCAACGCGCAGCCGCCGCCGACTGCCAGGGTGGACAGCCCTTCGCTAGCCGCTGCCTGCCTGACCCATTCGGCCAGCCCCGCCGCCACAGCGGCGTGGAACAAGGCGGCACCGGCCGCCGGGTCGCGGCAGTCGAGCAGGCGCAATACCAACGGCGACAGATCGAGCACGCCGTCGCGAAGCGCGTAGCAGCCCGGCGGTACCTCGACCGGCCCATGGCGCGCCGCCAGGCCTTCCAGTTCCATCGCCGCCTGCCCCTCGTACTGCATTTCCGCGCGCAGACCGAGCAACCCCGCGGCGGCATCGAACCAGCGACCGAGACTGCTCGTCGGCGGGCATCGCAGGTTGCGCGCCAGCATGGTCAGCAGCGGCCCTGCCTCGTGTTGCGGATAGTGCTGCTTGAGCCAGCCGCCAACGCGATAGCCCAGCCCCACGGCATGCAATGCCGAAACCGCCATGCGCCAGGGTTCGCGCGCCGCCCGGTCGCCGCCCGGCAGGCGGATCGGCTGCAGATGCCCGAGGCGTCGGCAGGCGACACCCTCCAGACGCAACAACTCGCCGCCCCACAAACCGCCATCCGGCCCCAGCCCAACACCGTCGATCGCCAAGCCAATAACCGGCTCGTTGATGCCATGTTCGGCGCAGATCGCGGCAATATGCGCCTGATGATGCGGGATGGCGAAGGCGGGAACCGACCAGGCGTCGGCCAGGCGCAAGGCGAGATGGGTCGAGGCGAAATCCGGATGCAGATCATGCGCGACCAGATCCGGCCGGACATCGAGAATCTGCAACAGATGCTCGACGGTTTCTTCGAGGAAGCCGATGGCCGCTGCATTGTCGAGGCTGCCGACATGCTGCGAGAGGAAAGCCTCCCTGCCCTTGAAAACGCAGACCGTGTTCTTCAGGAAGCCGCCCAGCGCCAGCACCGTGGGGCCGCCCTTGGCGAGCGGGATCGGGCTCGGCACATAACCCCGCGCGCGGCGGATCAGGGTCGGTCCGGCCCGGACGACCGAATCGTCGCAACGGACGACGATGTCGCGGTCGTGCAGCAAAAAGGCATCGGAAATGCCAGCCAGGCGTTCGCGCGCCTCGTCGTTGCCGATGACCAGCGGCTCGCCATGGGGATTGGCGCTGGTCATGACCAGCAGCAATTCGCAGGGCTGGCCAAGCCAGTCGGTGCCCGCCGGCCGGCCAGCAGCCTCGTGCCATAGCAGCAAGTGCAGCGGCGATGCCGGCAACAAGGCACCGAGCCAGGCCAAGCCCGGCGCAATGCCCGCCAGCTCGGCCTCGCCCTTGGGGCACAGCACGACCGGCGCGGCAGCACTGCGCAAAAGCCCTTCAGCGGCCTCGTCAATCCGGGCGAAGGGGGCCAGCGAAACGGGATTCAGGGCCATCACGGCGAACGGCTTGGCCTCGCGCTGCTTGCGTTCGCGCAAGGTAGCAACGGCAGCGGCATTGCGGGCATCGCAAGCTAGGTGAAAGCCGCCCAGTCCCTTGATCGCCACGATCTTGCCGGCCCGCAGCAGATCGAGCGTCGCGGCGATCGGATCGCCGGGCAGGTCTGCCCCCTCGCTGTCCTGCAACGCCAAGCGTGGTCCGCAAGCCGGGCAGCAGGTGGTTTCGGCGTGAAAACGAGCATCGGCCGGATCGGCGTATTCGGCCGCGCAGGCCGGACAGAGCGGAAAAGCCGCGAGGCTGGTCTGCGACCGGTCGTAGGGAATCCGCCGGCTGACCGTATAGCGCGGGCCGCAATGCGTGCAGGTGGAGAAGGCGTAGCGCCAGCGCCGATTGGCCGGATCGCAGAGATCGGCCACACACTGCGGGCAAATCGCGGCGTCGGGCCCGATCGCAGTCGCCACGTCGCCGGGCACGCTGTCGCGGATCGAGAAGTCCGCTTCGCCGACCTCGGCGGCGCTGGTTTCGATGGCATCGACCCGCGCCAGCCGCGGCGCTTCGCGCGGCAAACGCTCAAGGAACGCCGGCAACGCGGTGCCAGCCGCGGCAATGCTCACGCCCGCCCCGTCGTTGCGTACCCAGCCGTGCAGCCCCAGTTCACCGGCCAGGCGCCAGACGTAGGGCCGGAAGCCGACGCCCTGGACAAGACCCCGCACGCGAATGAGGAGGCCGTTCACTGCCCCGCCAGTTGGCGCTCCAGCTCGGCGATGCGGCGCTTGAGCGCGTCCACCGTCTCGGCGCGCTTGCCGCGCTGCGCCTCAAGCCCGGCTTCGATCCAAGACACCCAGGCCGACAGGCCATCGCCGCTGCTGGCCGAAACGCGGAAGACGGTCAGATCGGGATTGACCCGACGCGCATTGGCTTCCGCGAGATCGGCGTCGAAATCGAGGTAGGGCAGCAGGTCGCACTTGTTGAGCAGCATGACGTCGGCGGCCCGGAACATGTCCGGATACTTCAGCGGTTTGTCCTCGCCCTCGGTGACCGAGAGGATCGCCACCTTGTGATGCTCGCCGAGATCGAAGGCTGCCGGACAGACAAGATTGCCGACGTTCTCGATCAGGAACAGCGATTCGTCGGCCGGCTGCAGGCGCTCAAGCGCATGGCCGACCATATGGCCGTCGAGGTGACAGCCCTTGCCGGTATTGATCTGCAGCGCGGCGACACCGGTGGCACGGATGCGCTCGGCGTCGTTCGAGGTCTGCTGGTCGCCTTCGACGACGGTGATCGCCACCCTGTCCTTGAGCAGTTCGATGGTCCGTACCAGCAGGGTCGTCTTGCCGGAACCCGGACTCGAGACCAGATTGAGCGCGAAGATGCCACGATCGTCGAAGTACTGCCGGTTTTCGCTGGCGTAACGATTATTTTTGCTGAGGATATCCTGCTCGATCTGCACCATGCGCGACTGGCTCAGGCCGGGCACGTGCGCCCGGGCCGGGCCGGCGCCGAAGTCGAGATCGCCGCCCACGCCGTGTTCGTGATGATGGTGCTCGTGGCCGTGCGCGTGCTCGCCCTCGTGCACATGGGCGTGGCTGTGTTCGCTGCCGTCGGCATGGCGATGGGTATGGGCATGCACGCCGAGCGGCGCGTCGTCATGCGCATGGGCATAGTCGGCGCCGTGATCGTGGGCATGGCTATGCACCGTCCCGTCTTCATGGACATGGGCGTGCTCGTGAGCCGCCCCTTCGATCCTCGTTTCCCCTGCGCCGCAGCCGCAAACCGTACACATTCCCTCGTCTCCTCTCGAACTACGCTATTTCTATTTCCTTGACCCGCATTTCGGTGCCGCCCGTCGGTTGCACCTGGTAGCTGCCGCACTTCGGGCAGGCACCGTAGCTTTCACTCATCGGCACGCTCTCGCCGCACGGCATGCACCAGCCGACACCGGGCACATCGACGATCTCCAGTACCGCCCCCTGCGCGATGCCGCCATGCGTCACCGCCTCGAAGCAGAAGCGCAAAGCCTCGGGCTGGACCGAAGACAGCCGGCCGATCTCAAGCACAACCAGCTTAACCCTTTGTGCCCCTTCGCGCTGCGCCGTCTCCTCGACCAGCTGCAGCACGCCTTCGGCCAGCGACATTTCATGCATCGTTCAATTCCAGCGTATAGGGCAGGCAGGGGTCGAGCGCCAGCACGGCCTGTTCAAGCAACTGCCGGCCCGCCTCGGGCGACTCCGCCTGGCGGCCGGCGAGCAGTTCGGTGAGCGCCGCGGCATCGGCGAAATGGATGTCGGTCGGCGCCACGACGCGGTAGCGCAGCACGCGCCCGTCATCGACATGCACCGCATGGGTCAGGATGCCGCGCGCCGTGATCGTCTGGGCGACGCCCCAGCCATCGCCCCCCGCCGCAACGACCGGATACGGCGCACCACTCGCCAGCGCCTCGGCGGCCTGTTCGACTTCGGCGAGGCGACCACGGAACGCGGCCTGGGGCGACGCCGGGCGCGCCAAGGCCGGCGGCTGCGGGCTCAGGCCCTGCCAGTAGGCCAGCCAGGTCTCGGGCGCCAGTTCGGGCATGCCCGGCACCTCGCCCCCTGCTGCAGACGACGGCACCGTCTCGTCCAGGCGCATCAGGCAGGCCGCTGCCATCGGGCGAACACTGACCGCAATCAGTTTTTGCGTCTCGGCCAGGCATTGGCTCCCCTGGCGCGCAGCGCGCCAGGCGGCAAACGCCGATTGCGCCGGCGGCAAGCCGAGCGCTGTCGGCCAGTCGAGCAGCAGGCGCCAGAAATTCTCGTGCAACAGTTCCACCCACAATTCGCCGTCGTCCACCGGCCGCCTTGCCTCACCCATGGCCGCCGCCAGGGCCGCCTGGGCGGCAGCCCGCTGGGCATGGGCGCAGAGGGTGTAGAGGTAGGGAATGGTCTTGACCACCGCCTCGGGTATCTGGCCGACGAACAGTTGGGCCACCGGCGGCCGCTGCAGGCGAACGGCAATCTGCCCGAACTGCCGGCCGCCCCATTCGGCCCTCACGGCCAGCAAACCGGCCGAGGTCATGCGCCCAGCCCGAGGAAGGCGCGCCGGCTGGCGGCCGCGGCCGGTGCGGGCGGCGCGACCGGCTCGGCGAACAGCGCGTGCGCCGTTGCCAGCGCAACCAGGCGAGCCTGCTCGTGATCGGCAAATTCCAGCGCCGGCGAGAACAGCGAGCAAAGATGATAGACGCCCAGACGCTCCTCCCCAGCGACGATGAACTCATAATCGCCGGACGGAAACGCCCAGTCGTGCTTGCCGCCGGCGGTCAGTGCCGGCCAGCCGTCATCGGAACCCGGCAGGCAAAGCAGGTTGATCGCCCACGGCGTGATCATCAGGCCGGCCCAGTGGCCGGCAGCCATCCGGCGAAAGCCGATGGCCTCGACCTGCAACACCGGGTTGCAGATCGGCAAGCCGGCCATGCTGCCGCGGGCGATACCCGTGAACACCTCGACCAGGACCGTCGACGGGTCGTGCGTCCAGACCTTCATTCCGCCAGCACCATGAACTTGTGGCGCGGCGCATCGCAGCCCGGACAACACCAGTCCTCCGGCAGTTCGGCAAACGGGACGCCGGGCGAAATGCCGCGCACGTCGTCGCCCGTGGCCGGGTCGTAAACCCACCAGCAAATGCCGCACTCCAGCCTGTCCTGCGGCCCGACATCGAGAAATGAACCTTCGAAGCGCATGGGAGAAAGCCTAGACCGGCTCCGCCATCATGTCGAGATATTCGCGCAGGCGTTCGATCGAATCGGCGAAATCCTCGTCGGCGGCCAGCGCCACCTCGGGCATGCCGACGATCTCAATGGAGTTCAGGATCAGCGTGTCCATACTGTTGAA
>JAEUOD010000026.1 GCA_016791065.1 Dechloromonas sp.
CCCGGAAGCGGCTGGGGCACAGTGCGGGCTGTCCCCCGAGGCCATCGTCACGGCGGCCCGCTGGTTCGGCCGCAGTGGTGCCTCGCTCTCTCTCTACTGCCAGGGTTTGAACCAGTCGGCGCATGGTACGCACAACAACGCTGGCATCATCCACCTGCACCTGGCGACCGGCCAGATCGGCAAGCCGGGCGCCGGCCCCTTCTCCCTGACCGGCCAGCCCAACGCGATGGGTGGTCGCGAGGTCGGCGGCCTGTCCAACCTGCTTTCCGCGCACCGCGACCTGGCCAATCCCGAGCATCGCGCCGAAGTCGCCCGCCTGTGGGGCGTTCCCGAGGTGCCCGCCAAGCCGGGCAAGTCGGCCGTCGAGTTGTTCGAGGCGCTGCAGACGGGCGAGGTCAAGGCTGTCTGGATCGCCTGCACCAATCCCGCGCAGTCGCTGCCCAACCAGGCCGCTGTCCGCGCCGCGCTGGCCAATGCGGAATTCGTCGTGCTGCAGGAGGCGTACGCCAATACCGATACGGCCGCCTATGCCGATCTCCTGCTGCCGGCGAGCGGCTGGGGCGAAAAGCACGGAACCGTGACCAATTCCGAGCGCTGCATCACCCGCGTCATGCCGGCCGTCGCGGCACCCGGCGAGGCGCGCCACGACTGGGAAATCGTCGTCGATTTCGCACGCCGGCTCGGGCGCCGGCTGGGCAACCCGCTGAGCGACAGCCTGTTTCCCTACAATGGCCTGGAGGCCATCTTCAACGAACATCGCGAATCGACGCGCGGGCGCGATCTCGACATCACCGGCTTGTCCTATGCCCTGCTCGAAACGCAGGGGCCGCAGCAGTGGCCCTTCCCGGAGGGGGCGGCGAGCGGCAAGGCGCGTCTTTACGAGGACGGCCGCTTCCCGACGGCGGATGGCAAGGCGCGTTTCGTCGCCATCGCCCACCTGCCGACGGCCGACCGTCCGGCCCCCGATCTGCCGATCAGTCTGCTCTCGGGGCGCATGCGCGACCACTGGCACGGCATGAGCCGCACCGGCACGGTGCCGCGTCTGTTCAATCTCGAAGACGAGCCGCTGCTCGCCATGCACCCCTGCGACATGCGTCATCGCGGCCTGGAAAACGGCGATCTGGCGCGGGTCAACAATGGGCGTGGCGAGATGGTCGTGCGCGTCGAACATCGCCCGGGATTGATCAAGGGACGGGCCTGGATGCCCATGCACTGGGGTAGCCAGTTCATGAATTCCCCCGGGGTCAATGCACTCGCCTGCGATGCGATCGACCCCTATTCGAAGCAGCCGGAACTCAAGCATGCCGCAGTGCAGATCGGCAAGGTCGACCTGCCGTATCCGCTGGCTGTGCTGCGGCGCTGCGCCAGCCAGGCCGAGGCGCTTGCCCTGTTGCAACGGGCGCGCGGCCTGCTCGACAGTTTTCCGTATGCCACCGTCGGCTTGTACGGGCGCGAAACGCCCCTGGTTGTCTTCCGGGCGGCGACGTCGGTAGCGCCATCCCGCGAGGTGATCGCGGCGCTCGACGAGCTTTTCGGCATCGACGGGGAGGAGGGCAAGATCGCCTACGACGACGCGAAACGCGGGATCACCAAGAAGGCCATCGTCGCCGGTGGAAAGCTGTTCGCGGTGCGCCTTGCCGGCGAGGCACTGGCCCAGGCCTGGCTGAAGCGGGCGATGGCCGAAAACGAACTGGACAGCGCCTTGATCCACCTCGTGCTGGCGCCGAGCGCCAAACCGCCGAAGAGCGTGGCACCGCGCAAGATCGTGTGCAAATGCGCCGATATCAGCGATCGGCAGATCAAGCAGGAACTGGCGCAGGGCGCCGATCTGTCCAAACTGCAGGAAACCCTGAAGTGCGGCACGTTTTGCGGTTCCTGTGTGCCGGATATCAAGCGCATGGTGGTCGAGCACGCTCAGTCGCCGGCGCATGCCTGAGCATGACGGTTCGGCGGTCGGGGGCGGGATTCTGAACGCACCCGCCGCCGAATCGGTCAACATGGCAGAATCCCTGGCCCGTCCCGACAAACCAGCTAATCATTCCCGACCATGAAAACAGCACTGATCCTTTTTGCCCACGGGGCGCGCGATCCCGAATGGGCGAACCCGATGCGCCAAGTCCAGGCCGAACTCCGCCGACGTTGCCCGGGGGCTGCCGTCGAACTGGCTTTCCTCGAATTCATGGCGCCCGGCCTGCTCGACTGCGCGGCGAGTCTGGTCGCCGATGGCGCCGGCAAGATCGTCATCCTGCCCATGTTCATCTCCCGGGGCGGTCACCTCAAGAAGGAAGTGCCCGAGATGCTGGCCGAGCTGCGGGAGCGCCATCCCGCGGTCGATTTCGTGCTCGGCGGCGCCATCGGCGAGCACGAGATCGTGCTCCGGGCAATGGCCGATGCGGCGCTCGCGGTGGCTGGTTCGGAGCTTGCTTAGTTAGCGGCATGCTTACCGTACTTGTCATTGACGAATCCCGTTCCCGTGCCGGCGAAATTTGCGCCGGGCTGGCGCTCGCCGGTTATCAGGTGGCGGCCATCCTGGCCGGCGCCGAAAATCTGACAGCCGAAGTCGAGAAACTCCAGCCCGACGTCATTCTGATCGATACCGACAGCCCGAGCCGCGACACACTCGAAAATCTGGCCGCGATGAACAAGGACATGCCGCGGCCGGTCGTCATCTTCACCCAGGAGGACGGCCAGTCCACCATCCGCGATGCCGTCAAGGCGGGCGTTTCCGCCTATATCGTCGATGGCCTCGATCCCAAGCGCATCAAGCCCATCGTCGAAGTGGCACGGGCGCGCTTCGAGGACACGCAGGCTTTGCGCCGCGAACTCGACGAGATTTCGCAGAAGCTTTCCGACCGCAAACTCGTCGACAAGGCCAAGGGGGTGCTGATGAAGGCCCGTGGCCTCGACGAGGATGCGGCCTATCACGCCATGCGCAAGCTGGCGATGGAGCGCGGCCAGACCATGTCCAAGGTGGCGAAGGACGTGATCGACATGGCACGCGTACTGCTCTAAAGCTGTGCGGCGGTGCGCGTTGTTGCACTGCAATAGTGCATGCCTGCAGCGATTCCCGGCTTGTAAAAATTACCGATAACTAACTGAAAATAAACTAGTTATTTTTAACTAGTACAAAATAACTAGTCCTGGCACGGCCATTGCAATAGTCCTTTCAAAGCGCACGGTCAAAGGCGGCCGGGCGAGAGTCGAGCGAGAGTCGACTCATGGGACAAGGGCGTCCATCCGAGCTGCCAACCGGCGGCCAGGATGAGACGCCCATTTTGTT
>JAEUOD010000028.1 GCA_016791065.1 Dechloromonas sp.
CTGCAGGAACGAATGCTGGAACGCCTCGGTTCCAACACGCTGATTCCCATCGACTGCCGCGTCATCGCCGCCACCAAGTGCGACCTGCTGGAACTGGCCGAGCGCGGCGGCTTCAGGGCCGACCTCTATTACCGACTGAGCGTCGCGACGCTGCACCTGCCACCGCTCCGGGAGCGGCGTGAGGACATACCGCTACTCTTCGAACACTTCCTCATGCAGGCAGCGGCACGCCACCATCGGCCGCTGATCGAAACGACGCCGGGGCGCGTTCGCCAACTGGTCGGCTACCCGTGGCCGGGCAATGTGCGGGAACTGCGGAATGTCGCCGACCGCTGCATCCTCGGCATCGAAGGCGGCTCCCCCCCCTTCGGCCAGCCTCAGACCGATGCCCCGACCCCACTGGCGGAAACCGTCGAGGCCTTCGAGCGCGCCCTGATTGCCGATGCCCTGCGCCGCCACGGCAGCCTGGGTCGCACCGCCGAGGCGTTGGCCGTGGCCAAGACCACGCTGCACGACAAGATCCGGAAATACGGGCTGGACGAAACGAAAATCTGAACCTTGCTCCGGACTTGCCGCCAGGAATTACTTCATGGCGAGGCCCTTGGCGGCCTGTTCGACGATATCTAGACGTCCCCACAGCTGGTAGATGCGGCCAGCTCCCGAAAACACGGCAATCGGGCTGTAGTAATTTCGATTCAGGCTGGCCGACTCGACCTGAAAACTCATCTGTCCCTTCTGGTCACGCCCCGCGCCGGCACCATCGGCATGCAGCCTCGCCGGCGCAACGCTCATCGACAAACGGACAGTGGCGCTCTCCAGGGAGCAGGACAATGTGTCGACATGCACATTGACCCCGGATGTCGGCCGATCGAGCTGCTGCCCGTCACTGCCCAGGCGCAGATTGGCCACACGCTGGCAATCCGACTGTTGATCGCAGGCCAGCAGGAAAAAGTCGTAGCTGCGGCTCTCGTCGCCCATCGCGGGCTGAGCCAGCAGACCGCCACAGAGCAGGATTGCGGGAAAAGTTGCGCGCATATTGCCTCCCTTCGAAGCATCTCTCGGCCATTCACACAGCATGCAAATGCTTGCCATTGGAATACCCGAAATACTGTCTCAAGATAGTCACCAAGCGCCCCGAGGTCAACCAAGCGAACGTCATAGAACACCCCGGGCAATGCAATAAAGGCGGCGAAAAGGCAGCGATTTTGCGTATAGTTCTCTCTCCCCAGAATACCCAGCAGAACAGCGATGGAAACCATCCGCATCCGTGGCGCGCGGACCCACAATCTCAAGAACATCAATCTCGACCTGCCGCGCGACCAGCTCATCGTCATCACCGGCCTCTCCGGCTCCGGCAAGTCCTCGCTCGCCTTCGACACGCTCTACGCCGAAGGCCAGCGCCGCTACGTCGAATCGCTCTCGGCCTACGCCCGGCAGTTCCTGCAGCTTATGGAAAAGCCCGATGTCGATCTGATAGAAGGTCTCTCCCCGGCGATTTCCATCGAGCAGAAGGCGACTTCGCACAACCCGCGCTCGACCGTCGGCACCGTCACCGAGATCCACGACTACCTGCGCCTGCTCTACGCCCGCGCCGGCACGCCCTATTGCCCGGATCACAACCAGCCGCTCGAGGCGCAGACCGTCTCGCAGATGGTCGATGCCGCCCTCGCCCTGCCGGCCGAGACCAAGCTGATGATCCTCGCCCCGGTGGTCGCCAACCGCAAGGGCGAGCAGCTCGACCTCTTCGCCGAACTGCGCGCCCAGGGCTTCGCCCGCGTCCGCGTCGACGGCACGGTCTATGAAATCGACGCCGTGCCCAAACTAGCCAAGGCGCAGAAGCACTCGGTCGATGTCGTCGTCGACCGCCTCAAGGTGCGCGACGACATGCGCCAGCGCCTCGCCGAATCCTTCGAAACGGCGTTGCGCCATGCCGAGGGCCGCGCCATTGCGCTGGAGATGGACAGCGGCACCGAACACCTGTTCTCGGCCAAGTTCGCCTGCCCGGTCTGTTCTTATGCGCTACAGGAACTGGAACCGCGCCTTTTCTCGTTCAACAACCCGATGGGCGCCTGCCCGAAGTGCGACGGCCTTGGCGTCATCCAGTTCTTCGACCCCAAGCGCGTCGTCACCAACCCCGCCGCCTCGCTCGCGAATGGCGCCATTCGCGGCTGGGACAAGAAGAACCAGTTCTACTTCCAGATCATCGAATCCCTGGCCGCGCATTACGATTTCTCGGTCGATACGCCCTGGCAGGAACTGCCCGAGAGCGTGCAGAAACTGGTGCTCTACGGCTCCGGCAACACCGAAATCAATTTCCGCTACCTCAACGAGAAGGGGACGCGCTTCGACCGCAGCCACAGCTTCGAAGGCATCATCCCGAATCTCGAACGGCGCTACCGCGGCAGCGATTCCAACGCCGTGCGCGAGGAGCTGGCCAAGTACGTCAGCAGTTCGGCCTGCCCGAGCTGTGCCGGCACCCGGTTGCGCATCGAGGCCCGCCATGTTCGCGTCGGCGACAAGACCCTGCACGAAATCAGCCGCCTGCCGCTGGGCGATGCGCGCAATTACTTCAACTGCCTGCAGTTGCCCGGCCACCGGGCACAGATCGCCGACAAGATTCTCAAGGAAATCACCGCCCGCCTCTCCTTCCTGATCAACGTCGGCCTCGACTACCTCTGCCTCGAACGCTCGGCCGAGACGCTCTCGGGCGGCGAGGCGCAGCGCATCCGCCTCGCCTCGCAGATCGGCTCGGGCCTGACCGGCGTCATGTACGTCCTCGACGAACCGTCGATTGGCCTGCACCAGCGCGACAACGACCGCCTGCAGCAGACGCTCAAGAACCTGCGCGACATGGGCAACACCGTGCTCGTCGTCGAGCATGACGAGGACGCCATTCGTGCTGCCGACTACGTCGTGGACATCGGCCCCGGCGCCGGCGTGCATGGTGGCTCGGTGGTTGCCGAGGG
>JAEUOD010000052.1 GCA_016791065.1 Dechloromonas sp.
TAGTTCCGGCATCTTGCTACTCGCGGTCCAGCCAAAACGCAATTTCATAAGGTCTTTGACGCGATCTGGAACGTCTTGATATTGGTGCGGATTGGCAACGCCGCTGTTTGTACCCAACTCTGTGCATTTGTGGGCAAGAAAAAAACTTGCCGCACTGTGGCGGAGGACATAGCCGTAAAAGTCATACCTGTTTTGATTCGGAAAATACGGGTCATTACCGACATCGAGCAAACCAAGTTCCGCGAGACGTTTGCCAAGCTTATTGAACATTGAAGTGATGGTTGCGCGATGCTTGATCGGTCCGCCATCTACGCCAAGGAACAGAAACCCGTCGCTTCTGTTAGTAAGTCGTTTCGTCAATACTGCCGAGCGTTCGTCGTCGATGTAGTCCTGTATGGCACGTACCGTGAACGGCCATAGCTGGATCATTGTTTCACTGGCATTGTTGACCTGCGTACTATTACCCATCTTCAACGTTGGCGTGTTGGTAGAAATCCTTTCGCTTCGCTTTGCACGGTTGTCCTTGATGACTAGATGTCCCGAGTGCAGCCGAAAGTCAGATATGGCAATGTTGCCGAGAGTCCCCGGGCGAAGTCCCTCGCAAGCAAGCAGGACCATGGCGCGATCCCTCAGGTGCGTACTTGAGGGTTTGGATGATTCGCTAAGGAACAGTTCATCAGACCTGACGAATACCGCCTCAATAATTGATAGGAATTTTTGGGATGGCAGACTTTGAATCCCAAGATGGTGATTTTGCTTCGTGCCCTTGACCGCTGTACGTAATTGACGACAAATCTTGTCGTAATCCAGTTTGAGTCGCTCGCGCGCAGTGCCGGAGTGGATGTTCGGATCAAGAAAGACTTCCCGGTAAAAATCGAGGTATTGGGAAATTTGATTCAATCGCTTGCTCGCCGTGTTGGGTTCGACTGAACCCGCCAATTCACGGGGCGCTTTGCCCGCCTTGGCACTTGCCAAAGAAATTATCTTCTTGTCGCCCATAGCCTCGATTTCTGGAAGCGGTCGGAAGCACAACTCGCAGAGGTTCTTGGCTTCGTTGTAGGAAAGGCAGCGCCCTTCAAGAGCTCGAAGGGTTAGCTCAATCTGATGTGCGTTGCAGAACCTATAGAGTATTCGAAGAGCCTGAGCGGCAAGTTCACGGGTATTGGGATTGCTGAACTTGTCAGTCAGAAATTTGCTAAATGGGTAATGAATCTCTCCGCCATCGTGTAGCAACAAGAAATTTCTTCGGGCCAAAACAAGTTTCATTGCACACCATTTGAACGTACACATGAAACCATTTTATGTTGATCAATTAAAAATACGTAATTTTTTAGTTTTTGTTTATTGGGTTCCTTTTTTTGCAGCACCAATTTGCATTAAGTTACATTTGATACTCGTATACCACCATACGATTTCGTCGATGCCGCGATCCTCGATCGCCGGGGCGATACCCGCAACAGCGGCCTTGAAACGCCGCGAATGGTCACGGTAGGCCTCGAAATTGGCTGGCAGCAGGATGGCCTCGGGCGCCTTCTGGGCGGATTTCATCAGGCCCATGCCGGAAAAGACGCCGAGCGCCCGTGCTTCGTAGGTCGAGGTGGTAATGACGCCGCGCCCGACATAATCGCGCAGACGGGCAAAACGCAGGCTGCCGTCGGCCAGCACCTCGGGCGGGTACGTGTTGCGACCGCCGACCACGACCGCCTCGCCACGCAATTGCGGGTAACGCAGCAGTTCGACGGAGGCAAAAAAGGCATCCATGTCGAGGTGGGCGATGCGCCGATTACTGTTCATACGAACAGTATATATGTATTCGATCAACCCCGGCAGCGCGAAAAAATATCGCTTTAGCCATATAAATCATTATTTTCTTATATTACAATATGCAATAAGTTGAGCCTGCGCGAATCGGGATGATGTGACTTGGGGAGGTCGCCCATCCTGGAAAACTGGATATGGGAGACCACATGAACACTCATGTGCGCAGACTTTTTGCTTGGCTTCTGTTCGCTGCTGCCGCAACAGCCAGCGCCGTGGAAGCCCCGGCGACGCCCACGCTGGCTGCCGCCGTCAAGGCCACCACCAGCAAATCGACGACCGAC
Source organism: Dechloromonas sp. (assembly GCA_016791065.1). Lineage (GTDB taxonomy): Bacteria > Pseudomonadota > Gammaproteobacteria > Burkholderiales > Rhodocyclaceae > Azonexus. The sequence continues at coordinate 2,103 of JAEUOD010000052.1, forward strand.
CACAGCCAGCTCGACGCCCTCAAGGGGCCGTTCAAAAGCGGCCCCGAGGTGACCAAGGCCTGCCTCTCCTGCCACAACATGGCCGGCCACCAGGTCATGAAGAGCATCCACTGGACCTGGGAAGCGACCAACCCGACCACCGGCAAGAAGCTTGGCAAAAAGTGGGCGGCCAACAATTTCTGCGGTTCCCCGCTGTCCAACGAAGCGCGTTGCACCAGCTGCCATGCCGGCTACGGCTGGACGGACAAGAACTACGATTTCAGCAAGCAGGAAAACGTCGACTGCCTGGCCTGTCATGACACCACCGGCACTTACAAGAAATTCGGCACCGATGCCGGCCACCCGCTTTACGCTGACCGCGATTTCGAGCCGATGGAGGGACCGCCGGGCAAGAAACTGTTCAAAGCGCCCGACCTGACCAGGATTGCCCAGCATGTCGGCCAGCCCGGTCGCGCCAACTGTGGCGCCTGCCACTTCAACGGCGGCGGCGGCGATGCCGTCAAGCATGGCGACCTCGACTCCTCGCTCAAGAACCCACCGCGCGAACTCGACGTCCACATGGCCAAGGATGGCGCCAACATGGCCTGCTCCGACTGCCACACCTTCAACGCGCACCAGCCCTCGGGCAGCCGCTATGCCGCGACCGCCAAGGACAAGCATGGCTTCGACCTGCCCAAGGACGACCATAACCGGGCCACCTGCGAGTCTTGCCACGGCTTCAAGCCGCATCAGGAAAGCAAGATCAACAACCACACCGACAAGGTCGCCTGCCAGACCTGCCACATTCCCGAATTTGCCCGCGGCGGCGTCGCCACCAAGATGTTCTGGGACTGGTCGACGGCGGGCAAGATGGATGCCGACGGCAAGCCGCTGTTTATCAAGGACGATCACGGCCACCTCAAATACTCGGCCGCCAAGGGCGATTTCAAATATGGCGAAAACGTCCGCCCCGAGTACAAGTGGTACAACGGCGTCGTGCATCAGGTGACGATCACCGACAAGATCGACGACAGCAAACTGCTCGAACTCAATCGCGTCGAAGGCTCGGCCGCCGACCCGAATGCCCGGATCTGGCCGTTCAAGGTAATGCGCGGCAAGCAGCCTTACGACATCGAGAACAAGACGCTGGTGGTCAATCACGTCTTCGGCGACGACGACACCTCGCTCTGGAAGAATTACGACTACGCCAAGTCGATCAAGGCCGGGATGGACTACGCCGGTCTGCCCTACAGCGGCAAGTTCGGCTTCATCGAGACGCAGATGAACTGGTTCATCACCCATATGGTCGCCCCCAAGGAAAAGGCCGTGCCCTGTGCCGAGTGCCACACCCGTGCCGCCGACGGCCGACTCGCCGCACTGACCGACATCTACCTGCCCGGCCGCGACCGCAATGCCTGGGTCGACCTCTTCGGTGGCCTGGCCATCGCCGGTTCCATCGGGGCCGGCCTGATCCACGGCCTGGTCCGCGTCATCACCCGTCGTCGCAAGGAGAATGGACAATGAGCGCCGAACGCATCTACATCTACAAGCGCTACGAGCGCTTCTGGCACTGGTCGCAGGCCTTTCTGATCATCATCATGATGATCAGCGGCTTCGAGGTCCATGGCAGCTACACCCTGCTCGGCTTCAAGAAGGCCGTCCAGTTGCACACCCTGGCCGCCTGGTCCCTGCTCGTACTCTGGGCCTTCACCATCTTCTGGCAATTCACCACCGGCGAATGGCGCCAATACCTGCCCTCGCTGAAGAACGTGATGGCGATGGTGCATTACTACACCATCGGCATCTTCACGAATGCACCCCACCCCTTCCGCAAGACGGTGGTACAGAAGCACAACCCGCTGCAGCGCCTGGCCTACCTCGCCCTGCTCGCTTTCATTTCGCCGTTGATCTGGGGCTCCGGCCTGCTCTACCTGTTCTACGGCAACTGGAACGAACTTGGCCTGGCCGGCTACCTCTCGCTGGAAATGGTCGCCATCGCCCATACCGTCGGCGCTTTCATGATCACGGCCTTCTTCTTCATCCACGTCTATCTGACGACCACCGGCCACACCGTCTTCGCCCACATCAAGGCGATGATCACCGGCTGGGAAGAAGCCGACGAGCACCACGCCTGAACCGCTTTACCTTGCGTTTTGGGCGGGGCTCAAACCCCGCCCCTTTTTTTGGAGAACGCCATGTCATCCTGGGGCTGCCCGCATGAAATCAAAGGTATCTGCACCAAGGTCAACAATCTCAAGTGCGATCCCGGCATGAAGGGCTGCGTGCTTGCCGGCCGCTACGTCTTCGCCGGCAACGACGAGAAGAACAAACGCTTTCGGGAAAAGCTGGCGCGCGAAGCGGCCGGCAAGAAGAGCGGCTAGTCGAGCCGCAGCGCCTTCAGGCGCCGATAGAGGGTGCGCTCGGACAAACCGAGATGCCGGGCCAGCGCTTTTCTGTTTCCGGCGAACGCCCTCGCCAGTTCAGCCAGGGAGGCCGACTCGCTTGTCGTGTATTTCGCCGGTACAGGGGTGGAAATCTGCGCCACGGACGTATTGAGTTGCGGCAAATGCTGACGGCGAATTTCATCGCCGTCACAAAGCAGGCAGGCGCGTTCCAGAATATTGCGTAACTCGCGCACATTGCCGGGAAAGGGGTAGGTACCGAGCCAATCGCTCGCCTCGGCCGACAGGCCGATTGCGCGCCCCCCGGAAACCCTTGCCAACAGGCTCTCGGCAAGCAACAGGATATCGTTGCCACGCAGACGCAAGGGCGGCAGTTCAATGGGAAAAATGTTGAGCCGGTAGAAAAGGTCCTGCCGGAAGCGGCCATCGGCGACCATGTCGTTGAGCGGCCGGTGCGTCGCCGAGACGATGCGCACCTCGGCCTTGCGCAGTTCGGGCGAACCGACGCGGCGAAAGGTACCTGTTTCGAGCAGACGCAGCAGCTTGACCTGAATACTCAACGGAATATCGCCCACCTCGTCGAGGAAAAGCGTGCCGCCCGAAGCGGCCTCAATCAACCCGACCTTTCGCGCCACCGCCCCCGTGAAGGCTCCCCGCTCGTGGCCGAACAGTTCGCTCTCGAAAAGGGTTTCGGCCAGACCGGAGCAATCGACCGCGACAAAGGGCCCGTCAGCCCGCCGGCTCATCTGGTGGATGGCGCCCGCCACCAGTTCCTTGCCGGTTCCTGATTCGCCCTGCAACAGCACGGCCGCGTTCGATGGCGCGACCCGAGCCACCATCTCCATCATCGCCAGGAAAGGCGGCGAGCGCCCGATCAGCCCCTGGGCATGCGCCAGGGTCCGCGCCCCCGGCAGGGGTTCGAGCTTTTCAATGTAATAGGCGATTTCACCGGCAGCATCGCGGATCGGAGACAGTTCGATGTTCTCGAAGGCCTCGCCGCGCGGGGTGTGGTGCAGGTGGAGCACACGCTCGCGCTGCCCCGAGCGCAGACTGCGCTGGAGCGGGCAGGATTCACCGGCCTGATCGCAGGGTACCGTGAATCGATGCGAGACCTCAAAGCACTTGCGGCCGACGATGTCGGTCGAACCCATCCAGTGCTGCCGATAGGCATCGTTGGCCGCCAGGATGCGGTAATCGCGGTCGCACAGGATATGCGGCTCGGGTAGGGACTCGAGAAAGGAAACGAGTTCGCTCAATGACTGCCCTTCATTGCCCATGCCAAATCTCCGCCATTTAACTGCCAGTGACTGCCATTGTGCCACATGGCAGTCCAAAAACCCCCTGCGACAATGCGCCGCAGATCAATCAAATCAAATATTTGCAATACAGCACCTCCAGGCTGCCACCTGGCACGCGTCTTGATAAGCAAATACTGATATTTATCCCTGGAGTTTGTTCATGAATCCGCGCGACCGACATCTGCGCAAGGAGATCGCCCTCATCCTGATCGTCAAGCTGATCGCCATCACCGCGCTGTGGTGGGCTTTCATCCGCGACGCGCGGGTCGATGTCGACTTGGCGGAAGCCGCCCGCCACATCGGTGGCCCTGAACCCTCCGCCACCACCCCGCCCCAGCAAGGAGTCCTCAATGCTCAGTGAGCAACTCGTCGACCTGTCCCGATTACAGTTCGCCGTCACCGCGATGTACCACTTCCTTTTCGTGCCGCTGACCATCGGCATGACCTGGATTCTCGTCATCATGGAATCGACCTACGTGATGACCGGCAAGACCATCTACAAGGACATGACCCGCTTCTGGGGCAAGCTGTTCGGCATCAATTTCGCGCTCGGCGTCACCACCGGCATCACCATGGAGTTCCAGTTCGGCACCAAC
>JAEUOD010000066.1 GCA_016791065.1 Dechloromonas sp.
GGCCATAACAAAAAAGCCACCGAACGGTGGCTTTCTGTTTGTTCTGAATGGCGCGCCCGGAGCGATTCGAACGCCCGACCCTCTGGTTCGTAGCCAGATACTCTATCCAACTGAGCTACGGGCGCGCTGTCAGAGCCGCGCATTATACGGATAATTCGGTAAAAAGCTAGGCTCACATTGAACTTTGAAGTGCTGCATTCGAAGTATGTGAATAGACGCCGTTTTTTGCGCTTCGGGCGTGCAGACACGTAGTTCGTGCCTGATCGTTCAAGGCAATTGTTTAGGTGGCGCCAACGGTGCGGTCTGATTGACGACGCAGCGGAAGCTTTCCTGCGAAAACGGCGCAATCTTTTCTTGTCCGGACGACTTGAATTTTGATACTTCAGGATTCTCGTGATATCTGTCCAGATGCGGAAAACCGAAAGACCAACCATCTCCGGGTGATTTTCCACGCAACACCTTTTCCGTACCAGTTTCCGGCCCTTTGAGGTTGTGCCCATCGCCTTGGGCATAACCATCCGGGGCATACCAGTCATTGACCCAGTCGAAACCGTTGCCGACCAGATCGTAAAGTCCGCCCGGTGACGGGGCGTACAGACCAACCGGGTAGAGTGCGCCGAACCGACCAATCAGTTCTTCCTTTTTTTTGAACGAGGGGTGCGTTTGGTTTTCTTTGAGCAGACCGGTCGGTGTCGGAAAGGGCTTACGCGTGTTGTTCTGGCCATTGCTGGCGGCGTATTCCCACTGTGCTTCGGTCGGCAGATCAAAAGGTTGGCCAGTGACTTTGCCCAGCCATAGGCAGTAGTCCTTCGCCTGCTGCCACTTGACGCCCACCGGGATCGCTCCTGAGGTGCGCGCATCGGCCCAGATGCGGTGATAGGTTTCTTTCCCTTCGGGCGGATGCGGCGGCAAGGCATTGGCAGCGACAAAAACATCGAAATCCTCGTAGGTCACCTTGTAGGCCTGCATATGGAAACTATCGAGCGTGACCCAGCGCGGCGGCTTGTTGTCGGTACCGATGGTCAACGGCAAATGCTCCTCATCGGACCGTAGTTCCGGGCCGGGGGGCGGAAATTCATCGAACTTGCCTTCGCCATCGCTGGGCATCAAGACACCGAAATCGCCCAACCAGAAGCTGCCGCCTTTTATCGGGACCAGTTGCTTTTGCGTTTTGTCGATCAGGGCCTGAACCTTGGCCTGGGTCTCCGGCGATTGGGCCCGCTTTTGCCGCTCTGCCTCGACGCCACAGGCACTGAGCACCAGAGCGCTGCCCAGCAAAAAGAGCGTATTGAAAGAATGTTTCAGGTAGATCGAGTGCATGAAAAACCCAAATATATTCAAGCCAGTGCCGTATCGGTAGCCGTCCGGCCTTTCATAAGGGCCGCATAGACTGGCGATTCGCCAAAGCCGTGGTTCAGGGCGTAAGTCTGGCTGCCGTGCTGCGCCACTTTATAGCCGCGCGCCGGTTCCGCCGGCAGGCTAAGGTACAAGGCCAGCAGCTTGTCGTCGTAGGTGCTATCGAGCGGCCCGATCTCCATAAAACGCATGAGCCCGTCGAAATTCCCCTTGAATCCGCCCTTACTGCCAGTCGGTGAAATGTGCTGGACGATGTTCTCGAAATGCCGGCGGCTTTGCGCCCATTTACACACTTGCAGCACGGCCTTCTTGCGCTCGCCGAGCGTTTCAAAGTTCCAGCCCGTGTTGGCCGGCATAGCCTTGGTCATGCTGCCATGCCGGGTCAGTTCATAGAGCAGGATGCCATGTGCTTCGGGCGTGCAGACACGCAACTCCGGCGGGTTTCGCAGTACGCGCTCCATCAGCGCAATACGGCGCTCTTCGCGCTCAAGCTGTCGTTGAAAGTCACCCCATTTTTTCTCCAAATTTTCATAGGCATCCTTGACCCCATTAACCAGCATCACCTGCAACTGTGTGGCCCGCCTGAATGCTTCCTCGCTCACTACCTGAAGCAATTCGAAATTGGCATTGAGCAAGGCATGAAACAGCCATTCGAGAAAGCTGTAGATTTTCTTGGCGTCAACTTCCAAACTGATTTCCCCCTTGGCACCGAGGCCCAAGCATAGCCCGGCCTTGGCACGGATGCGGAATTTCCCCCCACTGAAATCAACCAGCAGGTGCGCCGCAACACCCGCGCCAGCCTGGGCGTCGAGCTTGGGACCGACACTGGCCAGATATTCGAACTTGTCGCCTTTTTCCGGATTCTGGAATTGCAGGCCGCCGAGCAATTCGCAGCCAGCCTTGACGCCGGCGAAGGCTTCGGCGCCGGCGTTGGCGCCGGCGCCGAATTGGTCGAGCGAGACTTTTTTCTGGCCGACTGGCGTGTTTTTGGGCCGCCGGGTTCCCTTGGCCTTGGGCAAAGCGCCCGAGTAATCGACTTCGAGACTGAGTTCAGCGGCAACACTGGCGCCGGCTGCAGCCGTCAGCTTGACCCCTCCCTGGAAACGCATGCAGCCGATCAGGTATTCCTTGCCGCTCTTGAGGCCAGGCAAGGCCCAGGCCCAACCTTGGGCATCCGGCAGGAAGCCTTCCGAGGTCAGCTCGCCGTAGGCGAGCATGAATTCGGCCTTGCCGTTAAGCTTTCCGGCCACCTTGCCGGCTTTCGGCTGCCATTCGAGCGCCGCGCCGCAGCCAGCGAAGTAGCGCAGGAGATGAACTTTCCAGCCTGCCTGAAAGGGTTTGTCGGGTGAGGCGGTACGGTTGATCGTCTCGGCCCAGGCTTGCAGGTTGGGACTCAGGAAACCGTGGTCGATTCCCCAGTCGGCCTTAAGCTTGGGGGAAATGCCGCTCATCTGTTTTTGCAAGGTCGGCAGGTCCACTTTGCCATTCTTGACGAAGGAGGCTTGCTGTTGGCCACGGTCAGCCGCGCTCAATTTATAGGAGCGCAAGTGATTTTTCATTTTGTCGGAGCGAATGTAGGTCCATTTACGGCCCCATTCACTCGTTTTTCCATTGTTGTGCTTCCACAGCGGAATCAGTTCCAGCATCTCCTTGCCGCTGCCCGAGCCAGCCAGGTAGCCCGTATCGCCCAGTTCCTTTTTGACCGCCTCATAGGCCTTGTCGTAGGCCTGTCGGGCCTTGGCATGCTCCCGTTTCAGCTGATCCAGCTGACTGCTTGAAGGTGAGCGTTTTGCCGCTTCCTCGCTGATGCTTTCTTCAAGCCCGAGAACCTTTTCTCTCGCCGTCACCAGATTGCGGCAGAGCATCTCCATCTCATTGGCTTCCTCGAGAAAGGCTTTGGCGTTTTTCTGTGGCACGACTATGACTTCGTCGGTCTCCGGTTGAAACAACACCAGATCGCTGTCGTAGCTGGCTTTTGCGTCGGCCACGGTCGGGCCGTTGGGATTCAGCTTGGCGTTCCCCAGAACACTGTTTTCACCCATGCTTAATCCTCGTCCGGAAGAATCCGGATGTCTTCGGGTTTGGCTGAATGAATCCGCGTAGCAAAACCGTCTTTGTCCGTATAGCCACGGAGCAGCACTTTGCCTTGCCCGTTCTCGATCCTGTATTTGAAGAAGGCCATTGGCTCTCCTGAGTTTTTGTCAGTAACTTTGAACTGTTCATCAAACAGATCCTTGGCCACGGGAAAGCTCAAGCCTTCCGCCGAGGCGCTAGCCGGCCCCGTCCATTTTTTTTACTCGCCTTGAACTCCACCTTCTTCGGCGCATGCACCTCAATGTTGCCCCCCTCGATCTTGAGATAGGCACCTTGGGCCGTAGCCAGGATTTTCTGCTTGGCGCTCGCCGTCAGGCTGGCGTGGGTGCTGGCGATGGTCACTTTCTTGTCCGCCGCCGCGACGATCTTGCCGCTTTGCGCTTGCACGCTGACCTTGCCGCTGGCGGCATGGAGGTGGGTGCCGGTTTCGGTGTTGGGCTTCTGGCTGTTCTTGGCTTTCCCATGCGTGAAGAGGGCGAGGCCGTCCTTGATGGCGAGGCTGTGGTTGCCCTGGCTGATGATCTGGGTGTCGTGGCCGCTGACGAGGGTGGTGGTTTTGCCGGAGACGAGGATGTGGTTGTTCGGGGTAAGTTGGGCGATGCCGCCGGGGGCACTGGTTTGCAGTCTGGGTTCGTTCCAGGCGGGGATGGTGCCGGTACCGCCCTGGGTGGTCTTGATGTCGCCTTGGCTGGCTTCCTTCGGGTCTTGGCTGTCAGTGGTGTTGAGGACTTCCAGGGCGTGCTTGAGGGAGGCGTTGGCGGGTAGCTCTTCGGCGGCGGGGTCGCCCTTGAGCGCGGCGTTCTGCTTTTTGGCGAGGTCGGCGAGGCTGGTGGAGAGGCTGTGGGCAGTTTCAGTCTGGGCGATGGCTTCGCGGCTGTCGAGTTGGGTGCTGCAGGCGTTGGCTCGGGCATCGGTAGTCAGTAGCAGGCCACTGCCGGCCCGTAGCGCGATGGATCCTTGGGTGGCGAGTTCGCTGCCGTGGCCTCGGTCCTTCTGGCGGGCGTTGTCGCTTTGCTGTTTGAGGTGGCCGAGTTGGAGTTGGCTCCGGTATTGGCTGGTGCCGAGTTCGAGTCGGGATTGGCCGGGGGTGTCGTCGAAGACGAGTTGGTTGTAGCCGCCCTGCCCGTCCCGGCTGTTGGCGAGTTGCTGGGTCTTGAGGCCGGAGAGGCTGGCGCCGTGGGTATGGGGGGCGGCTTGGTCGCCGGCGAAGAAGGCGGGGGCGTTGGCGCTGGCGTTGAGGGTGCTGCCGCTCTGGCGGTTGTTTTGGGCGTCGCTGCTGCCCTGGCCGTTGTAGGTGGTGCCGGTGACGACGGGGCGGTCGATGTTGCCGTTCTGGAAGGCGACGACGACTTCCTGGCCGGGGCGCGGGGTGTGGTGGCCGCCCCAGTTGTTGCCGGCGACGGGGGCAACGAGGCGCAGCCAGACGCCGAGGCTGTGGTCGGCGGGGGCGTTGTCGGATCCGGTGGGGTGGGCGTTGCGGCTGGCGGA
>JAEUOD010000105.1 GCA_016791065.1 Dechloromonas sp.
GGTGTCGGCGGATTCGACACCGGTGATCTCGGAGATCTGGGCGACGTCGAGCAACGCGGCGATGCGCGGGGCGAGGTTCTTGCCGAAGGTGGTGGCCGGGGCGAGGATGTGGCTGTAGCCGGCGGCATGGGCCAGGACGAGCGCGGTGAGGTTCTCGGCGGTCTGGCTCTGGTAGTGGGCGGCATCGGCGACCTTCACGGCGGCGACGCCTTGCAGTTGGGCGGCGGCCTGGGCGGCAGGCTGGCAGTTGCTGCCGGCGACGAGGACGTGGATGTCGCCCCCGATCTTGGCGGCAGCAGCCACGGTGTTGAGGGTGGCGGCCTTGAGGGACTGGTGGTCGTGTTCAGCGATAACGAGGATTGTCATTTGGGTTTCTCCTTAGGCCGCCTCAGTGAGGCCGGCCGTCAATCGAAGGATGTCGTTTCGGCGGCAGATCGCGATTCGCTTTGCTCGCATCCCCGCAAGCGGGGCCCCTGCTCGGTAGCTCACGCGATCACCTTCGCTTCATTCTTGAGTTTGTTCACGAGTTCGGCAACGTCGGCGACCTTGACGCCGGCGCTGCGCTTGGCGGGTTCGGCGACCTTGAGGGTGGTCAGGCGCGGGGTGACGTCGACGCCGAGGTCGGCCGGCTTGACGGTGTCGAGCGGCTTCTTCTTGGCTTTCATGATGTTGGGCAGGGTGGCGTAGCGCGGCTCGTTGAGGCGCAGGTCGGTGGAGACGACGGCCGGCAGGCTGATCTCGAGGGTTTCGAGACCGCCGTCGATTTCGCGGGTGACGCTGGCCTTGTCGCCGGCGAGGACGACCTTGGAGGCGAAGGTGGCTTGCGGCCAGCCGGCAAGGGCGGCAAGCATCTGGCCGGTCTGGTTGGCGTCGTCGTCGATGGCTTGTTTGCCGCAGATGACAAGCTTGGGTTGTTCCTTGTCGCAGAGCGCCTTGAGGAGCTTGGCGACGGCCAGCGGCTGAAGGTCGACGTCGGTTTCGACGAGGATGCCGCGGTCGGCGCCAATGGCCATGGCGGTGCGCAGGGTTTCCTGGCAGGCGGCAACGCCGCAGGAGACGGCGATGACTTCCGTGGCGATACCGGCTTCTTTCAGACGCACGGCTTCTTCGACGGCGATTTCGTCGAATGGGTTCATGCTCATCTTGACGTTGGCCAGGTCGACGCCACTGCCGTCGGCCTTGACCCGGACCTTCACGTTGTAATCAATGACCCGCTTCACGGGAACGAGAATCTTCATGGGAGTTTCCTTTTCCGGACAAAAAGGCCCCTGCCGGCGAAGGCATCGCAGCAGGGGAAAGGCGGATTACTCGATGGCCAGCGCCGAAGTGGCGTGCTGGCGCAGGACGTATTTCTGGATCTTGCCGGTGGAGGTCTTGGGCAATTCGCCGAACACCACCTGCTTGGGCACCTTGAAACGGGCCAGGTGGGCACGGCAATGCTCGATCACCTCGGCTTCGGTGCAGTTCGCACCGGCCTTCAGTTCGATGAAGGCCGCCGGCACCTCGCCCCACTTCTCGTCGGGCTTGGCGACCACCGCTGCAGCGACCACGGCCGGGTGACGATAGAGCACGTCCTCGACTTCGAGCGAGGAGATGTTTTCGCCGCCGGAAATGATGATGTCCTTGGAGCGGTCCTTGATCTTGACGTAGCCGTCGCTATGGACAACCGCCAGGTCGCCGGTGTGGAACCAGCCGCCTGCGAAGGATTCCTCGGTCGCCTTCTCGTTCTTGAGGTAACCCTTCATGACGAGGTTGCCGCGGAACATGATTTCGCCCATGGTTTCGCCATCCCAGGGCACGGGCTGCATGGAAACCGGATCAAGCACGGCGATCGCTTCCTGCATGTGATAGCGCACGCCCTGGCGGCCGTTGCGGGCAGCGCGCAGGTCAATCGGCAGCTTGTCCCATTCCGGATGCTTGGCGCAGACGGAAGCCGGGCCGTAGGTCTCGGTCAGGCCGTAGACGTGGGTGATATTGAACCCCATCTGCTCGCAGCCTTCGATGATGGCGGCCGGGGGCGCAGCGCCGGCGATCAGGCCATTGACCTGATGTTCGATGCCGGCCTTCAGTTCGGCCGGGGCATTGATCATCATGCCGTAGACGATCGGCGCGCCGCACATGTGGCTGACCTTGTGTTCCTTGATCAGGCCGAAGATCAGCGCCGGATCGACCTTGCGCAGGCAGACGCTGGTGCCGGCGTTGGCCGCCATGGTCCAGGGGAAGCACCAGCCGTTGCAGTGGAACATCGGCAGCGTCCAGAGATAGACGGAATGCTGCGGCATGCCCCAGGAGATGATGTTGGAGGCGGAATTGAGGTAGGCGCCGCGATGGTGATAAACCACGCCCTTGGGATTGCCCGTGGTACCCGAGGTGTAGTTGAGGGCGATGGCATCCCACTCGTTTTCCGGCAGCTGCCAGGCAAAATCGGGCTCGCCTTCGTTCAGGAAAGCCTCGTAGTCCTTTTCGCCCAGTGCTTCGCCGCCGGTGAATTCGGGATCGAGGGTGTCGATGATCAGCGGCTTCGGTCCTTCGAGCAGGGCCAGGGCAGCCTTGATGGTGGCCGAGAATTCAGGATCAGTGATCAGCACCTTGGCTTCGCCATGGGCGAGCTGGAAGGCGATGGCCTCGGCGTCGAGGCGGGTATTCAGGGTATTGAGCACGGCACCCGACATCGGCACGCCGAAATGGCATTCGAACATCGGCGCGGTGTTGGGCAGCATGGCAGCGACGGTGTCGCCCTTGCCGATACCCCGACCCTGCAGTGCGGAAGCCAGCTGACGGCAGCGCTCGTAGGATTCCTTCCAGGTATATTGGCGGGCGCCCTGGATGACCGAAATACGTTTCGGATAGATGAAAGCCGAGCGCTCGATGAAGCTCAGCGGGGAAAGCGGAACATAATTGGCCGGGGTCTGTTCGAGCCCGACGGCGTACGGATTGGCCACAAGTGTCTCCTCACGATACTGGCGAAGGTGCTGTTCTCTTCAATGCTTCTTTTTATGGATCGTGAGGATTGCAAAACACTCTTGCACAAATATGGGTCGAATGTAACGAATCGTTACACGCGATAAGTCCTTCAATTTCCTGAACTAGAATCGACCAGATGACGCCCGAACCGCCCCCTTCCGACGCCGGCCAACGCTACGAAATGTTGCAGGCCGGGCTCGACCTGCTCGACCAGGGGATCACGGTGTTCGACGCGGACCTCAAGCTGGTCGCCTGGAACGAACCCTTCCTCCGCCTGCTCGACTTTCCCGAGAAGCTGGCCCGGGTCGGCACCCCCTTCGAGGCCTTCATCCGCTACAACGCCGAGCGCGGCGAGTATGGCCCCGGCGATCATGAAATCCAGATCGCCGATCGCGTCGCCGCTGCGGCCTCATTCAAGCCCCACATCACCGAACGCCAGCGTCCGAACGGCCGCGTCCTGCTGCTGCGCGGCGAGCCACTGCCGCACAAGGGTTTCGTCACGCTCTATAGCGACATCACCGAACAGCGCTACATCGAACACCTGACCGAACACCAGAACATCCAGCTCGAAGAACGCGTGCGCCGACGTACGGCCCAGCTCGAAAACGCCAACGCCAACCTGACCCGCGCCAACAACGAGAACAGCCGCATTGCCGCCGCCCTGATGCGCAGCGAGGAACGCCTGCGCCTGATCAACGACACCATTCCCATCCTGATCGGCTACGTGGACAAGGACGAGGTCTACCAGTACGCCAACAAGGGCTACTCCGACTGGTACGGCCATCCCGAGGGCGGCGTCACCGGCCGTGCCGTGCGCGAAGTGATCGGCGAGCAGGTCTATGCCCAGGTCCGCGATCCCGTGAAGAAGGCACTGGCCGGGCAGCAGGTGACCTATGAATACCAGATGGACCGGTTGGGTCAGACCGTTTTCGCGCGCAGCACCCTGGTCCCCGAGTTCAGCGCCGATGGCCAGCCACTGGGCTTTTTCGTCTTCTCGCACGAGATCACCGAGCAAAAGCGAATGCAGGCCGCCCTCGTCCAGGCCCAGAAGATGGAAGCGATCGGCCAGCTGACCGGCGGCTTGGCCCACGACTTCAACAACCTGCTCACCGTCGTCATCGGCAACCTGGCCGCTTTGCAGGATCACCGTCCGGACGATGCCGAGGTAAACGAATTCGTCGAGCCAGCGCTGCAGTCGGCCCGGCGTGGCGTGCAGTTGATCAAGCGCCTGCTCACCTTCTCGCGGCAGCAGCCGCTGGAACCTGAAGCCGTCGATATCGGCCGCCTGATCGGCGGTCTCTCCAAGCTGGTGCGCCGCTCCTTGCCGGAATCGATTGCCGTCTCCACCGACCTCGGCAGTGCCGCCGCGCATGCCCTGGTTGACCCCGGACAACTGGAAAGCGCCCTGCTCAACTTTGCGCTCAACGCCCGCGACGCAATGCCCGAAGGCGGCCGCCTGCACATCGCCGTGCGCGCCGTCGAACTGGCCGGTGATGCCAGCGGCTTCGATGTGCCCCCTGGCCAGTACGCGCTGATCGAGGTTGCCGACAACGGCACCGGCATGGACGCGGCGACACTGGCCCGTGTTTACGAACCCTTCTTCACCACCAAGCGCTTCGGCCTGGGCAGCGGCCTCGGCCTCTCGATGGCCTATGGCTTCGTCAAACAGTCGGGCGGCGGCATCACGATTCAGAGCCAGCCCGGCCAGGGCACGACGGTGCTCATGGTGCTGCCGCTGACCACGCCCGAGCCCGATGTCGATCAGCCAACCGACGAAGCAACCCTGACCCGCGGCGGCGAACTGGTTCTACTTGCCGAGGACGAACCGAATGTCCGGCGCGTCGTCCGCCAGCAACTGATCGATCTCGGCTACCCGGTGATCGAGGCCGAAAACGGCGCCCAGGCGCTGACCATGGTCGAGCAGATTCCCGACATCGCCATCTTGGTCAGCGACATCATCATGCCCGGCGGCATCAATGGGCGACAGCTCGCCGAGCAGGTGCTGGCCATCGCACCGCATATGCGCATCGTGCTGATGAGCGGCTATACCGACGACAACGATGAAACCGCTGCCGACCTGCCCATCCTCGGCAAACCCTTCGTCCGCCAGGACCTGGCGCGTGCCCTGCTGCGCGCGAACAAAGGCAAGACATGAAAGACCCCGAATCCCAGAAAATGATCGTCATCGTCGAGGACGACCCCGACGTCGCCCGCATCATCGAGCAGGTGCTTGCCGACTTCGGCTTCCGCACCACCTGGTGCCGCAGCGCCAGCGACCTGCTGCGCCGCCTGCGCTCACTGGCCCCCGACCTCTGCATCATCGACCTCGGCCTGCCCGACATGGACGGCATCGAGGTCATGCAGCGGGTGCGCGCCCAGTCCGGCTGCGGCATCGTCATCCTGACCGGCCGGGCCCATGTCAGCGACCGTGTCATGGGCCTCGAACTCGGCGCCGACGACTATGTTCTAAAGCCTTTCGAACCCCGCGAACTGGTCGCCCGCGTGCGCAGCATCCTGCGCCGCCGGGAAACGGTCAACAGCCCGGCCACGCGTCAGCTCGCCACCTTTGCCGGCTGGCGCTTCAACCTCGGCAACAACACCTTGACCGCGCCGAATGGCGAGGAACACCTGCTCAGCACATCGGAAGCCGAACTGCTCAAGGTCTTCGTCAACAACCCGAACCGCATCCTGCAGCGCGAACAGCTGATGGGCAGCCGCGACGTGTCGCCGACCGACCGCAGCATCGACGTCCGGATCTCCCGCCTGCGCCGCAAGCTGGAGCCGGACAGCGAAAGCCCGGCCTTCATCAAGACGGTTTATGGGGCGGGCTACCTGTTTCTGGCTACCGTGGAATGGCCGAGCGAAAGCATGACCTGACCTGAATTTCCCGCCCGGCACAACAAAAAGGGGGCTGCATGCAGCCCCCTTGGCATTCGGCGCCTTGCGCCTTACTCGTCTTCGTCATGCAACTGGAACTTGCTCGCCAGTTGCTGCTGGACGTTGGACGGCACAGCGGCATAGCGTGCGAACTCGATGGTGTAGCTGCCCTGGCCGCCGGTCAGCGACTTGAGGCGCGACTGGTAGTCGTTGAGTTCGGCCAGTGGCACTTCGCCGGTGATCGCCGCCATGCCGTGACCACGACCATCGGTGCCGGTAATGTGGCCGCGCCGGCTGGAGAGATCGCCGGTCAGGTCGCCGATGGCGGCTTCGGGCACGACGATCTCGATGCTGACGATGGGTTCGAGCACGATCGGTCGGGCATTGCGGACGGCCTCGACGACAGCCTTGCGGCCGGCGATGGTGAAGGCAACTTCCTTGCCGTCGACGGCATGGGTCTTGCCGTCGAAGACCGTGACCTTGACGTCCTCGACCTCGTAGCCGGCGACGACGCCGCCCTCGAGTCCCTGGCGGATGCCCTTCTCGACCGCCGCCATGAAGACGCCGGGGATGACCCCGCCCTTGACCGCATCGACGAATTCGAATCCTTCGCCGCGGCCCTTGGGCTCGATGCGCAGGTGCACTTCGCCGAACTGGCCGGCGCCGCCTGACTGCTTCTTGTGGCGGTGCATGGCTTCGGCATTGCCAGTGATGGTTTCACGATAAGGAATGCGCGGCGGCTTGGTGTCGACCTCGAGCTTGTATTGGCTGGCCATTTTTTCAAGCTTGGCCTTGAGGTGAATTTCGCCGAGACCGCGTATCACCGTCTCATTGCTGCTCGGGTGGCGCTCGACAAGGAAGGTCGGATCCTCCATGGCGAGCTTGCCGAGAATATCGAACAAACGCTGCTCGTCGCCCTTCTTCTTCGTTTCGACAGCGAGGCCGGCCATCGGCTTGGGAAATTCGAGCGGTACGAGATGGATGTGGTCCTCGTCGTGCGAATCGTGCAGTACGCAGTCGAATTCAAGTTCGTCGACCTTGGACACGGCACCGATGTCGCCGGGCAGCAGTTCATCGACCTCGACACTGTCCTTGCCCTGCAACTGGTAGAGGTGGGCGACCTTGAACGGCCGCTTGCCGTCGCCGACGAAGAGTTG
Source organism: Dechloromonas sp. (assembly GCA_016791065.1). GTDB lineage: Bacteria > Pseudomonadota > Gammaproteobacteria > Burkholderiales > Rhodocyclaceae > Azonexus. The sequence goes on from JAEUOD010000105.1 coordinate 6,999, forward strand.
CATGTCCTTCTTCACCGTGCCTTGGTGCACGCGGAAGATGCCGATCTTGCCCATGTAGGGATCGGCCACGATTTTGAAAACGTGCGCCAGGACATGCTTAGCGGCATCGGGCACGGCCTGGAAGGCTGCGGTCTGGCCACCAGGCTCGCCCTTGTAGAAGGGCGGCGGATTGCCCTCGGCCGGATTGGGCGCCAGCGAAGCGAGGACATGCAGCAGTTCCTTGATGCCGGCGCTGGTTTTCGCCGAGGTGAAGAGGATGGGCACCAGATGGCCTTCGCGCAGCGCCTTCTCGAAGGGCGCATGCAGCGCTGCGGCGCTCGGGTCGGCCCCGTCCTCGAGGTACTGGGCGAGCAGGTCTTCGTCCTCCTCGACGATCTGGTCGATCAGAGCGCGGTGGGCAGCGGCCACCGATTCGAAATCGGCGTCGCCGGCATCATGTTCCAGCACCTCGACGACATCGGCACCGCCGTGGGCCGGCAAGTCGAGGATCATGCACTGCTTGCCGAAGCGTTCGCGGATATCGGCGACCAGGCCGGGCAGATCGAGATTCTCGGCATCGATCTTGTTGATGACGATCATCCGGCAGAGCTTGCGCTCGGCGGCATGGCGCATCATGCGCTCGGTCATCAGCTCGACACCGGTCTGGGCGTTGATCACGACCAGCGCCGTATCGACCCCGGCGAGCGCGGCGATGGCCGGGCCGGCGAAGTCGGGATAGCCCGGGGTGTCGATCAGATGAACGTGGGTATCCTCGTAGCCGAAATGGACGATGGCGGAATTCAGGGAGTGGCCCGCCTCCTTCTCCTGCGGATCGAAGTCGCAGACGGTATTGCCTTTCTCGACACTGCCCTTGGCATTGATGGCCCCCGTGGCCTGGAGCAGCGCTTCGGCCAGGCTGGTCTTGCCGGCGGCACCGTGGCCGACCAGTGCGATGGAACGAAGTGCCTCGGTGGTGGTATTCGACATCTTCTTCTCCCTAGCAAAAAATGCTTGAACTGCGTTTAGCGGTACTTGGCGGCCTCGATCAGTTCGGCTGCCATCTTTTCGGCAAAGTAGGGCCCGAGCCCGAGAATTAGGCCGGTGGCGATGGCGACTAGGGCCACGCCGGCGATCAGTTGGATGGCGGCTCGCCGAAACTCGCTCCCCTGTCCCAGTGCGAACCAGGTCGGCCCGACGACCGGCAGAAGCAGGACGATCAGCCCCTTTTTCAAACCGGCGGCGAAGGCGGCCGGCACGGTGCCGATGTAGCCGATCAGCAACAACAGCCCGCCCGCTGCCAACGACAGGGTCGAGGCCACGGCGAACGCGACGAAACCCCAGTCCATCACTTCTTGACCTTGACCGGGCGTTGCCAGCCGGAAAGGCTCAACTGCTTGGCGCGCGACACGGTGAGCGCATCAGGCGGCGCATCCTTGGTCAGCGTGGTGCCGGCGCCGAGCGTGGCGCCACGGCCGACGCGGACCGGTGCGACGAGCTGGGTGTCGGAGCCGATGAAGGCGTCGTCCTCGATCACCGTCAGGTGCTTGTTCACACCGTCGTAATTGCAGGTGATGGTACCGGCGCCAACATTGACCCGCTGGCCGATCTCCGCGTCGCCGATGTAGGCCAGGTGGTTGGCCTTGGACTGGGCGCCGATCCTGCTCTTCTTGACCTCGACGAAGTTGCCGATATGCACCTCGGGGCCAAGTTCGGCGCCGGGACGCAGGCGGGCATAGGGGCCGAGCACGCCGTCCGGACCGACCACGGCATCCTCGAAGTGGCAGTAAGCGGCAATACGCGTGCCGGCGCCGATCTTGACGTTCTTGAGCACGCAGTAGGGACCGACCTCGACGGCGTCGCCCAGTTCAACCTTGCCTTCGAAGACGCAGCCGACGTCGATAGCGACATCGCGGCCGTGCTTGAGCTCGCCCCGGATATCGATGCGGGCCGGGTCGGCCAGACGGACGCCGGCAACCAGCAACTGGTCAGCCAGGTTGCGCTGGTGCTGGCGCTCCAGTTCGGCCAACTGGACCTTGCTATTGACCCCGAGCACCTCCCACTCGCCTTCCGGCTGCGCGGTGCGCACCGGCAGCCCTTCGGCGACGGCGAGCGCGACGACGTCGGTCAGGTAGTACTCGCCCTGGGCGTTGTCGTTCTTCAGCTTGCCCAGCCAGTCGGCGAGGCGGGCGGTCGGCATGACCATGATGCCGGTGTTGATCTCGCGGATGGCCTTTTCGGCCTCGCTCGCATCCTTCTGCTCGACGATGCGCTGCACGTTACCAGCAGCGTCGCGGACGATGCGGCCGTAACCGGAAGGATCAGCGAGGTCGACGGTGAGGATGGCGAGACCTTCGCGACCGGCCTGTAGCAGGCGCTTCAACGTTGCCGCCGTGGTCAGCGGCACGTCACCGTAGAGAACCAGGGTCTGCGCCGCCGCCCCAAGCTCGGGCAGGGCCTGGGCAACGGCATGGCCGGTGCCCAGCTGCTGGGCCTGCTCGGCCCAGGCGAGATCGGGCGCGGCCAGCGTCGCCTTGACGACATCGCCGCCGTGGCCATAGACGACGATCAGTTTTTCCGGCGCCAGCGTGCGGGCGGTATCGATGACGTGCTGGGCGAGCGCCTTGCCGGCAACCGGGTGGAGTACCTTGGGCAGATTGGAATGCATGCGCTTGCCTTGACCGGCAGCGAGGATGACGATATTCATGGTGTTCTGGTTTTCAGTCGTGGGCCGGCCCTCGGCCGGTGAATGTCATGCGGTTTTCTTTTCGTCCTGACCGCCGAGGATTTCGCCGAGCACGGCCTTGCCGCGGGCCGAAACGCCCCAGTGCAGGACATTTTTGTCGTTGATACGGGTTTCGATGATGCCGAGCGACTTCATCACGGTGAGGCGCTGGCTGACGAAATCGCGGGCCAGGCCGGTACGCTCGCAGATCGCGGCGAGGTTGCCGTAGACAAGGTTTTCCTCGGCCAGGGCACGGAGGATTTCGACATCGTTGTAGGAGAGGACTTCGCGCGGCTCCTCTGCCTGGGCCTCGACACGTTCGGCAGCGACAACCGCCTCGGCCTGCTGGCGTTTGATCTGGCCGACTTCACGTTTCATCAGGTCGAGCTGGCCGCCCAGGCGCTGGGCGACGTTTTCCATCAGGCGCCGCGCGGCGATCACGTAGAGCAGGCAGAAACCGGCAAAAACGAAGAACTCGGTGGGTTTGGTGCGCGCGGCTTCGAGCAGGGTGCTCGACATCATGCTGAGAAAGAGGGGAACGGTGAGCGCGGCAATGACGCCGAGTACCGTGTATTTCGTCAGGTCACGCCGACTGGCCTCGGCCGGACGATCGGCCAGGAAGTAGTTGGCGACACCACCGAGCACGCCGGCCGCCACCATGATGAGCAGTATGAGCAGCATGTGTGTATCGACACCGCCACCGGGTGCGTTGATCTGGATGGCTGTTTGCAATTCGCCCGACATCGTTCTCTCCCCCTGTTCTTTGTCATTTTCACACGATTGGGGCGGGCTGTCGAAGCGGGATGCGAAAAATGCGTCAGTTGCCGCCGCGTCGCCTTTCGGTCTTGCGCTCGGCGAGCAGGGCCCATTCGCCATTGGCCAGCTGATGCTCAAGACGGACATTGAAGCCCCAGAGCGTGGCGAGGTGTTCGAGCACATTGAGACTAGCCGACGACAGCGGACGGCGCTGGTGCGCGAAATGGCGCAGGGTCAGCGAGCGGTCGCCACGCAGGTCGACATTCCAGACCTGGATGTTCGGGTCGCTGCTGCCGAGGTTGTACTGCTCGGCAAGATTCATTCGTAGTTTGCGGTAGCCCGGCTCGTCATGGATGGCGTCGACTTCGAGCTTGGCACGCGCGTCGTCGTCGAGTACCGAGAAGAAGCGGAATTCCCGCATCAGACGCGGCGACAGGTACTGCGCGATGAAGCTCTCATCCTTGAAGTTGCGCATGGCGAAGTCGAAAGTCTCGCGCCAGTCGGAACCGGCAATTTCGGGAAACCATTCGCGATCCTCGTCGGTCGGCTCTTCGCAGATGCGACGGATGTCCTGCCACATGGCGAAGCCGAGGGCATAGGGATTGATCCCGGAGTACCACTTGCTGCTGTAAGGCGGCTGGTAGACGACGTTGGTATGCGACTGCAGGAATTCAAGCATGAACCCTTCATTGACCAAGCCCTCATCGTAGAGCGTGTTGAGCAAGGTGTAATGCCAGTAGGTCGCCCAGCCTTCGTTCATGACCTGGGTCTGACGCTGGGGATAGAAATACTGGCCGATCTTGCGGATGATGCGGACGACTTCGCGTTGCCAGGGTTCGAGCAGCGGCGCGTTCTTCTCGACAAAATAGAGCAGGTTCTCCTCCGGCTCGGGCGGAAAGCGCCGTTCGGTCGGCTCCGCGACTGCGGCATCGTGCCGCGGCAGGGTACGCCAGAGGTCGTTGACCTGGGCTTGCAGGTAATCTTCGCGTTCGCGCTGACGCAGCTTCTCCTTCTCCAACGACAAGGGCGGCGAGCGCTTGTAGCGGTCGACCCCGAGGTTGGAGAGGGCGTGGCAGGCATCGACCAGTTGCTCGACGGCATCGACACCATGGCGCTCCTCGCATTCGGCCAGGTAGTTCCGGGCGAAAACCAGATAGTCGATGATGGCATCGGCACTGGTCCACTGCTTGAACATGTGGTTGCCCTTGAAGAAGGAGTTGTGGCCGTAGGCGGCGTGGGCGATGACCAGCGCCTGCATGGTCAGCGTGTTCTCCTCCATCAGGTAGGCGATGCACGGGTCGGAGTTGATGACGATCTCGTAAGCCAGCCCCATGTGGCCGCGCTTGTAGCGGTTTTCCGTCTCCAGGAAGTGCTTGCCGAAAGACCAGTGGTGGTAATAGACCGGCATGCCGATGGCGGCATAGGCATCCATCATCTGTTCGGCGGTAATGATTTCGAGCTGGTGGCGATAGCAGTCAAGCCCGTAGTTTCGGGCGATGCGGCCGATTTCCGCGTCGTAGCGGGCAATGGCTTCGAGGGTCCAGTCGGAACCCTCGGCAATCACACGGGAGCGCTTCTTGGTCATGCCAGTCGCCTTTTGAAGAGTTCGCGGAAAACCGGGTAGATGTCACTGGCGGCGGCGATGCGCTGCAGCGCGAAGATGCCGGCATGGCTGTCGGCAAGCTTGGCGTATTCGTCCCAGAGATTCTGCGGCTCGCCGTCGGTGATCTCGATGTAGGCAAAATACTGGACCAACGGCAGGATGGAATCGGCGAGCAGTTCGCGGCAGAGCGGCGAATCGTCGTTCCAGTTGTCGCCGTCCGAGGCCTGGGCACCATAGATATTCCAGGCGCTGCTGTTGTAGCGGGCGACGATGATTTCCTGCATCAGTTTGAGGGCGCTCGAAAC